>NZ_JBKOTT010000063.1:0-5234 GCF_049737895.1 Streptococcus sp. CL8.13
CTCGATACCTTGATACAAAACAGATGGTGCTTCAAAGCTGATATTGCTCTGTTTCCCATGCATGACTTTTGGAGCTAAACCTAACTTACCACCAAAGACTTCTGCAATGGCTTGGTGGCCCAAACAAATTCCAAGAATCGGCTTCTTGCCAGCAAAATCACGAATCATGTCTTCCATCTTTCCAGCATCAACTGGCCAACCAGGACCAGGAGAAAAGACCAGACCATTTGCTTTTTCAGCTTCTTCATACAGCTTAGGATCATCATTTCTCAAGACCTGTACTTCTGCAAAATTCCCAATGTATTGGGCCAAGTTATAGGTAAAAGAATCATAGTTGTCAATCAATAAAATCATGGTCTTAGTTCTCCAATTCTAGTCATAGATTTTGCTTTGTTAATGGTTTCTTGGTATTCATTTTGGGCGATAGAGTCATAAACAATCCCTGCCCCAGCCTGCACATAGGCTGTTTGATTTTTGAGAATCATAGTTCGGATGGCAATGGCAAAATCCATATCACCCGTCGCAGACAAGTAGCCAATCGCTCCTGCGTATACGCCCCGTTTTTCTGTTTCCAGTTCATAGATGCGTCTCATCGCTCGAATCTTTGGTGCTCCTGAAACTGTTCCAGCAGGAAGTGTTGCTTCCAAGGCATCCATTGCAGTGAGTTCTGGAAGCAAACGCCCCTTGACCACACTGGTCAAATGCATAACATAACGGAAGAGCTCCACTTCCATATACTTGGTGACTTGGACACTGGCCGTTTCAGAGATGCGGCCAATATCATTACGACCCAAGTCTACTAACATCCGATGCTCTGCTGTTTCCTTCTCATCCGAAAGTAGGTCTGTCGCCAAAGCCTTGTCCTCTTCATCCGTAGCACCTCTTGGTCGCGTCCCTGCAATCGGATTAGTTGTCACGATGCCATTTTTGACGGAAACCAAACTTTCTGGACTAGCACCGATAATTTGATAATCCCCAAAATCATAGAAATAGAGGTAATTGGATGGATTGGTCACGCGAAGATTTCTATAGAAGTCAAATGGATTTCCAGTAACTTCTGCTGAGAAGCGCTGACTGAGTACGCACTGGAACATGTCGCCATTACGAATCAAGTCACGAGCTGTTTCCACCATTTCCTCAAACTTCTGAGGAGCGATATGCGGTTTGAAGTCCAGCGGAGATAGATCCAAGTCTTCAAATTCATTTGGAGCAGGAATGCGTAATTCCTCAAGCACTTGGTTCAAGGCTTTTTCCAATTCTTCTTGACTACGCTCACTATAGAGAGCATCCTCGATGACATGGATTTTCTCCTTCTTGTGGTCAAAGACCATGTAACTCTCATAGACGAAGAAATGCATGTCTGGCGTTCCAATAGTATCTTCAGGAATTTGACCAATTTCTTCATAAAGCGAAATCATATCGTAACCAACAAAACCAATTGCCCCACCACCGAAAGGTAGGTCTGAATGGTGCTGTCTCTTATGAGTCACTTCATAAAGGAAATCCAAGGGATCCCGATCAATCACTTGACCATTTTGATAAAGGACCCCACTTTCAAACTTAATCTCAAAAACTGGATTATAAGCTAAGATAGAAAAACGAGCTGTTTCCTTGTCTCTCGGAATACTTTCTAAAATAACCTTGTGTTGCCCCTTTAGGCGCATATAAGCCAAGATTGGCGATAAGACATCTCCATGAATGATTCGTTCCATTGTATTTTCCCTTTCAGTTCTAATTCTAGTTCGTGACGACTGTATGAAAAATCCCCACGCAAAATAACTTGCGTGAGGACGAAATTCGCGGTGCCACCTCAATTATAGGATTTCTCCTATCTCTCATTCCTGTCTCAGAAACCTCCTGTAACAGGCTGTGCGATAAAGGGCACTCCCTTGAGAATTATGTTTTCTTCTCTCGTTTCAGATGGACCCAACCTTACAGCTTTCTCTGCTTGTTTCCAGTAACCACAAGCTCTCTGTGAGAGAAAAGACTGTAATTTTTCCATCTCTTATTTTTTAGCTTCAAGGTAGTCTGCAATAGCAGCTACATCCTTGTCTCCACGACCAGAGACATTGATGATGATAATCTCATCTTTACTTAGTTTCGGTGCACGTTTAACTGCTTCTGCGATGGCATGCGAACTTTCAATCGCTGGGATAATTCCTTCAGTCTTGCTGAGAAGGAGGAGAGCCTGAACAGCTTCTTCATCCGTCGCAGCGACATATTCCACGCGACCTGAATCTTTGAAGTAGGCGTGTTCTGGACCAACCCCTGGATAGTCCAAACCAGCTGAGATAGAGTAAACTGGAGCTAGCTCTCCATCTTCCTTAAAGACTGCATAGGTCTTCATGCCGTCGACAATTCCGATACTACCTTTTGTCATAGTAGCTGCGTGCTTGTCTGTGTCAAGTCCATGACCAGCAGCTTCGACCCCAACCAATTTAACTTCTTCATCAGCCACATACTGTGAAAAAGCACCAATGGCATTGGAACCACCACCTACACAGGCAATAACGTAGTCTGGTAAACGGCCTTCTTTTTCTAAGATTTGACGACGAGATTCTTCACTGATGACCTTTTGGAATTCATGAACAATTGTAGGATAAGGGTGAGGACCTACAGCAGATCCCAGAACATAGAAGGCTTCAAGGTCATTCATCCATGCTCCAAAGGCTGCATCAACCGCATCCTTAAGAGTTCGTGTTCCCGTTTCAACTGCATGAACAGTTGCTCCCATCATCTCCATACGGAAAACATTGAGACGTTGACGTTCCACATCCTCTGCTCCCATGTAGACATCACAGGCCATCCCAAACTTGGCTGCAGCCGCTGCTGTCGCAACACCGTGCTGACCAGCTCCTGTTTCCGCAATCACTCGTTTTTTGCCCATACGTTTGGCAAGAAGGATCTGTCCTAAAACGTTGTTGAGCTTGTGAGAACCAAGGTGGTTCAGGTCTTCGCGCTTGAGATAAATCTTAGCGCCACCTAAGTGGTCTGTCAAACTTTCCGCAAAATAGAGCGGTGTTTCGCGACCTGAATAGTCCTTTAAGTAATGGCGAAATTCTGCCAAAAATTCTGGATCATCCTTATACTTGTCAAATGTCACTTCCAACTCATCTAACAAAGCCTGAATGGGCTCCGGTACAAAACTACCACCAAATTGTCCAAAATAACCTTTAGTTGTCATAAAATTTTCCTCTTTCTATATTTATTCGGCTTTTTGTTTGCTTTTAGTTGTAGGCAAGGAGCTGCATATTGAACTCAAGTTCGTCAAAGCGACTTAACGCCCTAATAAAAGATAAACAAAACGACCGAAAGAAAAAAGCCCACACACAGATAATTACTCTGCGTGAGGGCGTTGGTAACGCGGTGCCACCTCAATTATAAAGGGACTATCCCTTTACATCTCTACCTTGTCTAACAACAAGTTGCACTGTAAGGTGTGCGCACCGAATTTTCATTGTTTCAAATTCATTTTTAAAATCAGCCCACTTTCACTACTTTCAACCACCTGTTCACAATCACCACAGGCTCCCTGAAGATCAAAAATAGTTACTTTTCTGATTTGTTGAACTTATTTTAATACTTTGTTTTTTCTTTGTCAAGACTTTTTTACGATTTTTTTGAAAGATGTGTGATTCGAATGTGATAATGTCTTTAGTAAATCGAACGTGAAAATGTCCCACTTGTTGGAAATTGGATCCAACTCAATAGAAACTGAATAGATGCTAAACAGAACTTACTTTAGAACACTCCATCTTTTCCATTAGGATTTTCAAGAATTAAACAATACTAGAAACTCTGTCTCCTAACAAGTTTAGTAGAAACTTCAACAGATGTGACACTTTCCCCCTTTATAATTGCTAATACCCCTTCAATCATTTCTTGAGCTAATTTAACATAATTAGGAGAAATTGTAGATAAAGCTGGAGTATAATATTGAGAAATTGGAATATTGTCAAATCCGATTATTGAAATATCATCAGGAATGGTAATTTCCTTCTCATAGCAAGAACGAATCAATCCCTGTACTTTTTCATCACCGGATACAAAAATCAAATCAGGATAATTTTGATTAGATAGATGTCTTGTAGCATATGAATAAACAGAATCTATTGTAGTTAGACCATATACTACTTTCAAATCCATTTCATAGTTATTATCATTTAAAAAAGCACGAACCCCTCTCTCTCGATCAATATTAACAAGGGATTCTCCTCCCATAAGTAACCACATACTATTAATGTTTTCTTTTGATACTAATTTCATCATGTCATAAGTGGCCTGAAAATTGTTGTTAGAAACATACACAACATTAGGTGTTCTAGATTCTCCAAAAACTATGAATGGCATTTTATTCTTTTGCAAGTAATTAATCCGAATATCTTCTTTACTTTCATAAAATACTATTACACCATCTATCAAGCTTCCTGTACTCGAGATTATTGAATTACTAATTGTATCTTCTTCACTAAAATATTCAACAATAGCGTTAACACCATACTCTTTACAAGTTTGTAAAACTTTATCTAATAAAGTTTGAAACCAAATTAAAGGAAAAGAGTCGATTTTTTTTACAGAAATCAATATATTTATAGCTTCTTTTTTAGTTAAATTTTTTGCATACGCATTTGGAATATACGACAATTCCTCTATAACTTTTTGAATCGCTTGATAAGTTTCTTCTTTAACATTTACTCCACCATTAATAACTCGTGAAACTGTTTTTGGAGAAAAACCTGATAAACGTGCAATATCATAAATAGTTACCTTTTTCCCATTTATATTCTTCATTTCAGTCCTCCATTACGAACATTCTAATATTACTATACAATATTTAATTTTTTTTAACAAGAGAATTTTGTAAAATATTTAAGATCCACAAATTCACAAAATTAATTTTACAAATATTCTTCCCCTTCAAAAAAGTTTAAATTGCATTTCACACCTTTATTTTTAAGAATGTTTCCAACTTCACGACAAATAAATTCATATGAAAAAAAACTACCATAAAATTGTAGATTAACTTTTTCAGTAAAAATTGTTGGATTTATAAAAATATATAATAGTCTGTCAATGTAACATTCTAACATAGACTTAATTTTTTCTTTAAAAATAACATTTGTTATCAACTCATCAGGAGGTAAATGAAAGGGAAATACCATTTCACAAATATCATAAAAAGAAATAAATTTGTATACTTGTATCAAACAATTATTATCAAAATATTCTATTTT
>NZ_JBKOTT010000064.1:0-5069 GCF_049737895.1 Streptococcus sp. CL8.13
AAATCCTTTCATAAAATCGATTATTGCACGTTTGCTTTGTTGATCAAGTCAAACAAATCTTTTTTGGTGTCGTTTGGTACTTTACGTACATCAAATTCAACACCAAGGTCACGCATTTTTTCAAATGTAGCAACGTCTTCTTTGTCCATAGACAAAACGTTGTTAACCATTGTTTTACCAGTTGAGTGAGCCATTGATCCAACATTAAGAGTTTTGATTGGCACGCCACCTTCGATAGCACGAAGGGCATCTTGAGGTGTTTCAAACAAGATAAGGGCATGTGTTCCTCCGAAGCGAGGATCTTTCGCAACGTCGATTAGTTTTTGGATAGGAACAACGTTTGCTTTCACTTTACCTGGAGCTGCTTGTTTAATCAATTCTTTACGTAATTCGTCTTTAGCTACGTTATCTGAAGCAACGATGATACGGTCTGCTTTTGAATCTGGAGTCCAAGCAGTTGCAACCTGACCGTGAAGTAGACGAGTGTCTAGGCGAGCAAGGTTGATTTTGAGTTTACCGTCTCCGATGACAGTTCCTTCTGGAATCGCAGCTTGGGCAACTGGAGCAGCTGCAGCGCTTGCTACTTCCTCAACTGGGTTTAGCTCTTCTGGAAGAGCTTTGATGCCATCTTTGGCTTCTTTAATGATATTAGCAGCGACTTTTTCTACACCTGCAGCAGCGTCCATGAGGCGCTCTGTGTAGGCTTGAATTAACATCGGTAAGTTAAGTCCTGTGATGATGGCAAACTTACGCTCAGGATTTTCTCCCATCACGCGGCTAGCTTGGTTAAATGGAGATCCACTCCAAAGGTCAGCCAAAACTAGAACCTCATCTTCTGCGTCAAATGCAGCAACAGCGTTATTAAACTTAGCGTATAGATCATCAGGACCTTCATTTGGCATAAAGGTTACAACTTGAACCTTTTCTTGTTCACCAAAGATCATAGATCCTGACTGATGAATACCCGCAGCAAATTCGCCGTGGCTCGCAATAATGATTCCGATACTCATTATTGTCATTCCTCCTTTTTTGTTTTAGTTTTCGTTTAAGAAAACTTTAAGACTTTTTAAGTATAAACCGTTTTCATCTAAAAATCAACTATTTATCATAAAATAATTAAAAAGATTACATCTGAAAATATTGATATATTGAGTTTTAGAGAAGTTTTTTTGAATCCTTATTTAAAAATTTAATATAAAAAAGTTGGAAGCGCATTCCAACTTTTAAAATAGGTTTCTAATAGATTAGTGGGTGAAGTCGAGTACCATACGTCCTTGGATTTGACCTTTTTCCATTTCGTCGAAAATGGCTACGGCATCTTCTATTGGACGTTTTTGAACAACTGGAACTACCAAACCTTCTGCACCGAATTGGAAGGCTTCTTCCAAGTCTTTACGAGTTCCAACGAGAGAACCGATGACTTGGATTCCATCTAGAACGGTTTTTACGATACTGAGTTCCATCATTTCAGAAGGAAGGCCGACAGCGACAACGCGACCACCAGCACGAACTGAGTCAACAGCCTGGTTGAAGGCAACTTTAGACACAGCAGTTACGACAGCTGAATGAGCTCCGCCATCAGTTTTTTCCTTGATGAGTCCAGGTACATCTTCAACTTCGAGGCCGTTAATAACAATGTCAGCTCCTACTTCTTTTGCAAGGGCAAGTTTGTCGTTATTGATATCAACTGCGATGACATGAGCATTGAATACTTTTTTAGCATATTGAACAGCTAGGTTACCAAGACCACCAGCGCCGTAAAGAACAACCCATTGACCTGGTTCAACTTTGGCCTCTTTAATGGCTTTATAGGTTGTTACACCAGCACATGTGATAGAAGAGGCTTGGGCTGGATCAAGTCCGTCAGGAACTTTGACAGCATAGTCTGCAGTTACGATACATTGTTCAGCCATACCTCCGTCTACTGAGTAGCCGGCATTTTTCACTGTACGGCAAAGAGTTTCACGGCCAGTTGTACAGTATTCGCAAGTACCACATCCTTCAAAGAACCAAGCAACGCTGACGCGGTCGCCAACTTTAAGGCTTTTTACATCTGGGGCAATTTCTTTGACGATACCAACACCTTCGTGACCTAGGACACGTCCTGGTACTTGACCAAAGTCACCATGGGCAACGTGGAGGTCAGTGTGGCAAACACCACAGTATTCAATTTCTACAAGTGCTTCCCCAGTTTCAAGTGGACGGAGTACTTTTTCTTCAACAGCAACACCAGTGCTTTCTGGATTTACAACAACAGCTTTCATAGCTATCCTCCTTGATATTGACCGAGAACAGGGATAACGGGACTGGATTGATTTTGTGTCAACAGAGTCGAGTATGACGAGCTCTCTTGTATTTATATGTAAAGTATATCACAAAAGAAAGCCTTTTCCAAGGTTTTGGAAGTAAAAAATAGAATAATCGATTAACTGGTTGATGAGACTGTGAAAAGAACACAAAGACCAGCCCGCAAGCTGGTCATACTCTTCGAAAATCAAATTCAAACCACGTCAGCTTCGCCTTGCCGTACTCAAGTACTGCCTACGGCTAGCTTCCTAGTTTGCTCTTTGATTTTCATTGAGTATCAGTATGGACTATAAGAATAAGTCTTGCAGGGTTTTGGCAACCCCATCTTGGTCATTGGTTAGGGGGAGTTGCTCATCTGCATAAGGGAGCAATTCTGGATTGGCATTTTTCATTGCATAACCTTTACCAGCAAAAGCTAGCATTTCGGTATCATTGTGTTCATCTCCAAAGGCAATCAAGTCCTTTTTATCGCGGTTCATTACCTTGAGCAAGTAGTTTAAGGCGAAGGCTTTATTGACTCCTTTTGGGGTACATTCAAGGATATTGAGCGGACCTCCCCAGGTATTAATAGAAAGTTGATGCTGATAGAAGGCGTTCATTTCTTTTGCCAAGGCATACTTGTCACTGGCTCTAGTCTGCAAGAGAATACAGTTAGGATCCTTGGTTACCAATTCAGGCTGGAATTGATCTTCAGGCTGGAAAGCTTCTACGCCAAATAGTTTAGGATCGGCAATTTCTTCATTGGGATTTGTAATGTAGAATTTTTTACGATATTCTCCAGCGATAAAATCGGCTTGAATGTCCTCTGAACGTTGAACCATATCGAGCAGATATTTTTTGTCTACGGTCAAACACTTTTCAAAGTCCCAAGCTTGGTCTGGTAAATGAGTAAGGGAGCCGTTGAAATTAATCATAGGAGTGTCTAAGCCTAATTCACGGTAGAAATCTTTTGACATGCGGTAAGGGCGACCTGTCGTAATAATAACCTGATGCCCTTTTTCAGTAACTTTTTTAATAGTTTCTTTGGTAAAGTCAGAAATCTGACTGTCTGAGTTGAGCAGGGTTCCATCCAGGTCAACTGCAATAATTTTTTTCGTCATATAAACCTTTCTAGTGTCTTTCCAGATAAGATGTCTACTATTATAACAAAAAGCAGGCAGAAAAGCAGATTCGAAACTAAAAAAGAAATTTCATCAAATTCTTAAATAAATCAAACAAAGATATTGAAAAAGTGAATGATAAATGATATAATTCTATTATTGTTCGTAAAAATTAAAAGGAGATTGATAATGGACAAATTATTTAAACTAAAAGAGAACGGTACAGACGTTCGTACAGAGGTTCTCGCTGGTTTAACAACTTTCTTTGCAATGAGCTATATTCTCTTTGTAAACCCACAAATTCTTTCGCAAACAGGAATGCCTGCTCAGGGTGTATTCCTCGCAACGATTATCGGTGCAGTAGCAGGTACCTTGATGATGGCCTTCTATGCTAACTTACCTTATGCCCAAGCGCCAGGTATGGGTCTTAACGCCTTCTTTACATTTACAGTCGTATTTGGACTCGGTTATTCTTGGCAACAAGCCCTAGCTATGGTCTTCATCTGTGGGATTATCTCATTGATTATTACCTTGACAAATGTTCGTAAAATGATCATTGAATCGATTCCAAATGCTCTTCGCTCAGCTATTTCAGCTGGTATCGGTGTCTTCCTTGCCTATGTAGGGATTAAGAATGCTGGACTTTTGAAATTTACGATTGATCCAGGCAACTATATTGTTGTAGGAGAAGGGGCTGACAAAGCTCAAGCAACGATTGTAGCAAACTCTTCAGCAGTTCCAGGCTTGGTCAGCTTTAATAATCCAGCTGTTTTGGTGGCTCTTGCAGGACTTGCCATTACTATCTTCTTTGTTATCAAAGGGATTAAAGGGGGAATTATCCTCTCTATCTTGACAACAACTGTTCTTGCTATCGCAGTTGGTTTGGTAGATTTGTCTAGTATCGATTTTGCTAATAACCATGTTGGTGCAGCTTTTGAAGACTTGAAGACAGTCTTTGGTGCAGCTCTTGGTTCAGAAGGTTTGGGAGCTTTGATTTCAGATACAGCTCGCTTGCCTGAAACTCTGATGGCTATTCTTGCCTTCTCATTGACAGATATTTTTGACACGATTGGTACCTTGATCGGTACAGGTGAAAAAGTTGGTATCGTAGCGACAAATGGTGAAAATCACCAATCAGCTAAGTTGGATAAGGCTCTTTACTCTGACTTGATTGGTACTTCAATTGGTGCCATCGCTGGTACTTCGAACGTAACGACTTATGTTGAGTCTGCTGCTGGTATCGGTGCAGGTGGACGTACTGGTTTGACAGCCTTGGTCGTGGCAATCTGTTTTGCTATCTCAAGCTTCTTTAGCCCACTTCTAGCGATTGTACCAACAGCCGCTACAGCTCCAATCTTGATTATCGTTGGGATTATGATGTTGGCTAGTTTGAAAAATATCCATTGGGATGATATGGCTGAAGCGGTTCCTGCCTTCTTCACATCTATCTTTATGGGATTCAGCTACTCTATCACTCAAGGGATTGCAGTTGGTTTCTTGACTTACACTTTGACTAAGCTTGTCAAAGGTCAAGCTAAAGATGTTCATGTCATGATTTGGATTTTGGATGCCTTATTTATCCTTAACTACATTAGCATGGCCTTATAATAGGATGACCCAGGGGGATTTTTCCCCTTTTTTAATACAAAGGAGATAGGTGAT
>NZ_JBKOTT010000065.1:0-5059 GCF_049737895.1 Streptococcus sp. CL8.13
TGTCATTCCTGCCTTCTCAATAGCATCTGCTGTTGAAACCACACCTTCTATTTGTGAATCTAGGATATGGTTATGCGCCAAGTCTAGCACTTGATAACCGGCATCCTTGATGGCATCCATGACTTCTCCAGGTGCATTAAATAGCGGATAACCAGCCAAATAGTGGTCCTTATTCACAGTACCTTCAAAATCACCTAAAATCAAGTCTGCTTGTTTGAGCCATGGTTTTACATATTCAAAATTTTCATGGAAATCATAGGTCCCATCTTCTTTTAAAGCAGAACGATAGATGGGAATGTGATAGAGGAGGTCCCCGTTGGCCATAATTCTAGCAGTTTTCTCCTCGTCCTGATCTTTAGCATTTTGGTTCGTCTTATTTGCTTCTTGAGAAATGGCATCCTTTTTTTGACTGGTTAAAGGGATTCCTTGGAAGCTTTCAAACAACAAGACCAAGCCCATTGATAAAGCAACTGCTAGCAAGAGTATGGCCACAAATCCTTTATTACTCCACTTGCGATAACTCCTAAAAAAGTTTACCAAACCCCTCATAAAACGAAAAGCTGAACCACGCTGATTTCGATCTTGTCTTCTTTGCATCTTCATTCTCCCTACTTTCTAATGCAAGCCTTTTCTTTTTATTATATCACAGATAAGTAATTCTTTCACAATTGAATCGAACCTACTAGGCATTTTCTATAAAAGCTCAATGCCGTAATGCTTTCAATCCTTGTCATTTTGTGATATCATGTAGAGGTAATGAAAGGAGAGAAAATGTCTGCAATAGAACGTATTACAAAAGCTGCTCATTTAATTGATATGAACGATATTATCCGCGAGGGAAACCCAACTCTACGCGCGGTTGCTGAGGAAGTTACTTTCCCCTTGTCTGACCAGGAAATCATTCTTGGCGAAAAGATGATGCAATTCCTGAAACATTCCCAAGATCCTGTCATGGCTGAGAAAATGGGGCTCCGAGGTGGGGTTGGACTTGCTGCTCCTCAATTAGATATCTCAAAACGTATTATCGCTGTTTTGGTGCCAAACATTGTCGAAGAAGGCGAAACCCCACAGGAAGCTTACGACTTGCAAGCTATTATGTACAATCCAAAAATCGTCTCTCACTCAGTTCAAGACGCTGCTCTTGGTGAAGGAGAAGGTTGTCTGTCTGTTGATCGCAACGTACCTGGCTATGTAGTCCGCCATGCTCGCGTTACGGTTGACTACTTTGACAAGGATGGAGAAAAACACCGTATCAAGCTCAAAGGCTACAACTCCATCGTTGTTCAGCATGAAATTGACCACATTAACGGTATCATGTTTTACGATCGTATCAATGAAAAAGACCCATTTGCAGTTAAAGATGGTTTACTAATTCTAGAATAAAGAAAATCCCGTTGCAAGACGGGGTTTTGTGTTATAATAGAGGCATGAAAACAAATGATATTGTCTATGGCATCCACGCCGTTACCGAAGCCCTCCTTGCAAATACTGGAAACAAACTCTACCTCCAAGAAGACCTACGAGGTAAGAATGTTGAAAAAGTCAAGGAACTAGCTACAGAAAAAAAGGTATCCATTTCTTGGACCTCAAAAAAATCCCTCTCTGAGATGACTGAAGGTGCTGTCCACCAAGGTTTTGTTCTACGAGTGTCCGAATTTGCCTATAGTGAGCTGGACCAAATCCTTGCCAAAACACGCCAAGAAGAAAATCCTTTGCTATTGATTCTGGACGGGTTAACTGATCCTCACAACTTAGGCTCCATCTTAAGAACCGCTGATGCGACCAATGTTTCAGGAGTCATCATTCCCAAGCACCGTGCTGTCGGAGTTACTCCTGTCGTTGCTAAAACAGCCACAGGTGCTATTGAGCATGTTCCAATTGCCCGAGTAACCAATCTAAGCCAAACTCTAGACAAACTCAAGGATGAAGGCTTCTGGACCTTTGGAACAGATATGAATGGGACTCCTTGCCACAAGTGGAATACAAAAGGGAAAATCGCCCTCATCATCGGAAATGAAGGAAAAGGCATCTCTAGCAACATCAAAAAACAAGTTGATGAGATGATTACCATTCCTATGAATGGACATGTTCAAAGTCTCAATGCCAGTGTTGCTGCAGCCATCCTCATGTACGAAGTTTTTCGAAATAGACTATAAAAAAGTTTCCAGTCATCTGATTGGAAACTTTTTATGATTATACTCAATGAAAATCAAAGAGCAAACTAGGAAGCTAGCTGTAGACAGCTCAAAGCACTGCTTTGAGGTTGTAGATAAGACTGACGAAGTCAGCTCAAAACACTGTTTTGAAGTTGTGGATAGAACTGACGAAGTCAGTACCCATACCTACGGTAAAGCGAAGCTAACGTGGTTTGAAGAGATTTTAGAAGTGTATTAACTATGTTCTGTGATAAATTTATAAGCTTCTTGACCAGCGATAGCTCCATCTCCAACTGCTGTTGTCACTTGACGAAGGTCTTTCTGGCGAACATCTCCAACTGCAAAGATACCGTCAACTGCAGTTTTCATGTGGTTATCTGTCACAATCCAACCTGCCTGATCTTGGATATTCAATTCTTTAACAAAATCGCTAAGAGGATCCAATCCAACATAGATAAAGACACCACCGAAGGCTTGTTCTGTCACTTGACCTGTTTTCACATTTTCAAAAACGACAGATTCTACTCTGTTTTCACCCTTGATTTCCTTCACTACAGAATCCCAGATAAAGCTGATTTTCTCATTCGCAAAGGCGCGGTCTTGTAAAACCTTTTGGGCACGAAGTTGGTCACGACGGTGAACAATGGTAACAGTCTTAGCAAAACGAGTCAAGAAGAGGGCTTCTTCGACAGCTGAATCTCCGCCACCAACTACCAACAAATCTTGGTCACGGAAGAAAGCACCATCACACACGGCACAGTAGGAAACACCACGACTGTTCAGTTCTTCTTCTCCAGGTACTCCCAAAGGACGGTGTTTAGAACCAGTTGCTACGATAACTGTACGTGTTTCATATGTTTGATCATCAGTCATCACTTTCTTAAAATCACTATGGTCTTCGATATTTTCAACATAGCCATAAATGTGCTCAACACCAAGATTTTCAAGCGGTTCAAACATCTTTTCAGCCAATTCTGGCCCACTAATATTAGCGTATCCAGGGTAATTTTCAATATCAGATGTATTATTCATCTGACCACCTGGCAGACCACCTTCAATAAGAGCAACTTTTAGATTGCTTCGAGCAGCATACAAGGCTGCAGTCATCCCTGCAGGTCCAGCACCGATAATAATAGTATCGTACATATAGATTCCTTCTTTCTTGTTGTAACTATCTTTATTCTAACTCTTTCTTGTCAATCATGCAAGGATTATGCCTTGAAAACAAGAATTAAACTCATAACCGCAAAGGATAATACTGGAACAACCAAGACCCCAATCATAATCATATCATAGAGATGGGCTTGGCGAGCCTTGGCTGTCTTATCAACTCCCGACATGGCTCTCAGTCCAATCCAAATCCCTAAAAAAATCAGGACGAGGATGGTGGTCAAGATCAAACTCTCAAAATATAAAGAAAATAGTTGAAGTAGCATGATTTCTCTCATTTCTATCTTTTTTAAAGAGTAAACTCAGCTAGTCCAGCTAACTGAGTTTTCCTTTATCTATTATATCAAATATAAGTCCGTTTGTAACTAGCGAAGAATTCTTTTGTCCGCTCTTCTTTAGGATGGTGGATAATCTCATCCGGTGTTCCAGACTCAATGATTTTCCCCTTATCTAAGAAGAGAATCTTATCAGCCACTTGGGCTACAAAGGACATATCATGACTAACCAAAATCATGGTTTGACCTGACTTAGCAGCATCTGCAATAGATTTTTCTACTTCACCAACCAATTCTGGGTCAAGGGCTGAAGTTGGTTCGTCTAAGAGCAAGACATCTGGTTTCATAGCAAGCGCACGCGCTAAGGCAACCCGTTGCTTCTGTCCACCTGATAAATGGCGAGGGTAATGGTTTTCACGGTCAGAAAGCCCAACCTTAGCCAACTCTTCCTTGGCAATCTTAGTCGCTTCTTGGTCAGATAATTTCTTGACCACAACCAAGCCTTCTTTCACATTATCAAGTGCTGTTCGGCGTTCAAACAAATTAAACTGTTGGAAAACCATAGACAACTTACGGCGTAGGGCAAGGATTTCTTCTTGAGTGATTTTAGAAAAATCAACTGAGAAATCATCAATCTGAATAGAGCCACTGTCAGGTGTTTCAAGATAATTGAGACTACGAAGGAAGGTTGATTTTCCAGCTCCTGAAGAACCAATCAAGGCTACAACTTCCCCTTTTTGAATATCCAAGTTCAGATGATCCAAGACAGTCTGTCCTGAAAAGGATTTGCTTAAATTCGAAATCTTAATCATTAACGAAGGTCTCCTTTCACATCTGTTTGCACTGTATCGGGTGCAGAAATAGCCATTTTTCTCTCGATGAAACGACCAAGGCTTTCAATTCCGATATTGACTACCCAATAAACAAGGGCAACGGAGATAAAGCGTTCAAAGTAGCGGTAATCAGCTCCACCCAAAATCTGAGCTTGGGCAAAGACTTCCACAACACCCGCACTAAAGGCTAGAGAAGTTCCTTTGGTCAAGCCGATTAGGGAATTGATTAAGGTTGGAGTCGCCACAACGGCCGCATTTGGAATAATCACGCGACGATAAACTTGCGCTCGGGTCATCCCCAGACTGCGTGCCGCCTCAATCTCACCAGGATTGACTGAGAGAATGGCTGCACGAATGGTTTCACTAGCATAAGCTGCTTCATTAAAGGCAAAGGCGACAATTGCAAAAGCAGCGGCTGGAATCGCATTGATATTGAAACCAGTTCCCCATTGCTGATTGAGAGCTTTCAAAGCCAAAGGAATTCCGTAGTAGGTCAACATGAGTTGCACCAAAATCGGTGTCCCTTTTAAGAAGCTAACAAAGAAGGCCTGCAAGGGGTATAAAATTTTGACACGATTGATCTTCACAATGGCAAAAAGAAGCGCCAAAACCAAGCCAAAAAGAG
>NZ_JBKOTT010000066.1:0-5056 GCF_049737895.1 Streptococcus sp. CL8.13
AAGAATATTGTCAGGAAGTTGCTCGCTATCAAGAAGAGCGCTGGGTGGACTTTGCTGCCAACAGTGGCAAGGATTCTGGTGGATATGCGGCGGATCCATATCGCGTGCACCCTTATGTCCTCATGAGCTGGACAGGTCGTTTGAGTGATGTCTATACCTTGATTCATGAAATCGGACATTCTGGTCAATTCATTTTCTCAGATAATCATCAGAGTTACTTTAATGCCCACATGTCTACTTACTATGTCGAAGCACCGTCAACTTTCAATGAATTGCTTCTCAGTGATTACTTGGAGCACCAGTCTGACGACCCACGTCAAAAACGCTTCGCTCTTGCTCACCGCTTGACAGATACCTACTTCCATAATTTCATCACCCACCTCTTGGAAGCAGCCTTCCAGCGTAAGGTTTATACATTGATTGAAGAAGGAGAAACCTTTGGAGCAAGCAAGCTCAACAGCATTATGAAGGAAGTCTTGACGGATTTCTGGGGAGATGCCATTGAGATTGACGATGATGCGTCTTTGACTTGGATGCGCCAAGCTCACTACTATATGGGCTTGTATAGTTACACTTACTCAGCTGGACTTGTTATCTCTACAGCTGGCTATCTCCATCTGAAACATTCAGAAACTGGAGCTGAAGACTGGCTCAATCTCCTCAAATCAGGTGGAAGTAAGACACCACTTGAGTCAGCCATGATTATCGGAGCAGATATTTCAACAGACAAACCACTCCGCGATACTATCCAGTTCTTGTCAGACACAGTTGACCAGATTATCGCCTACAGTGCCCAGTTGGGAGAGTAAATTAAAAGAGTCTGGGACAAAAGTCTAACCTTAAATATAAAAAGCGAACAAAACGAGTTATCTGACACTCAGAATTCTGTCTTGTTCGCTTTTTTTCTAATCTATCGATTTTAAAAATTTATAATAAAGAATTCCTAAAATCAAAATTTTTTGTTCTGTCCTCTTTAATTATCCCCAAAAGCTATCTTCTTCAGCTTGATCTGAAGAGAAGAGCCAAACTTCTTTGATTTTTCCGTCTTCAATACGGAAGAGGTCAATCCCGTTCATATTGAGTTCAGTACCATCAGCACGTGTTCCAAGAAAAGTAACATTAGCTGCGATTAAATCCTTATTGTCAGAAACCCAATTTGTTACCACCTTAAAGGTTCCATTAGTTTTCTCAGCAAATGTAGCCAGGTGAGCTCCTAGCTTGTCCTTACCAACAACTGTACCAGATATACTATGAGTACCAGGTTGATGCCAGATAATATCGTCTGCCATCGTTTCAAAGACACCAGGAAAGTCACCAGCAATTAAAGCTTGGTTATAAGCGTTGAAAATTTCTAAGTTTGTTGACATATCTATTCTCCATTTCTTTTTTATGATATAATTGTAACAGTTACAAACAAAAAAACAAGTAGACACTTTTTCGATAGCTAGTATCAAAAGTGGTACTATTATTGATACTAAAAGATAAATTTTTTTTAAAAAATAGAAAGAAGATATTTTATGACAAATAAAGTGAGTGAGTATGGTATTTGTCCATTTGCGACAACTCAGAGGGTTTTAACGGGGAAATGGGCACTGGTAATTATTTATCAGTTGAGTACGGGTACTAAACGATTTAAAGAATTGCAGAGATTATTGCCTGGGATTACTCAAACTATTTTGACCCGTCATCTCCGTCAATTAGAAAAGGATAAGATTGTTCAACGAAAGGTCTATGCCGAAGTTCCACCACGAGTTGAGTACAGCTTAACTGAAATGGGGCAGGAATTCAGAGTTGTCTTAGATGCTGTCGAGAAATGGGGTCTAGATTATATCAAGTTGCTAGAAATGTAGAGATATTGACCATGTATCAAAAGTTACTTAGAAAAATAGTAGAAGAAAAACCAAGTTATCATCAGGAGGAAATCCAATGGTTGCTTGATCATTTGGGAGATTCTTCTCCAGAAATTCGCGATGACCTTGTTTTTACAAGCTTTGCTAGGGGGATTCAGGAGGAGCTATTTACACAGGAACAATTTCAGTTTATCGCTGCTAGGATTGTTTCTGATGATGGTCTAGATAAAGAGATTGATAAGATAGAAACCTCAACGCTTGAGCGTTCTTTTAGAGCACTTATTTATGCAAATCTCTTATCAGCTGATGGTAATGAACACTCTATTTTTTATCAAGTGCTGCAAACTGATATCAGAAATATGATGCTAGATCAAGGTTTGCACTATCTTTCAAAAGAAAAGGATACAACGGGTTTTTCCAGTCAGTATGGTTGGGTTCACGCTTTTGCACATGGAGCCGATTTGCTGACAGAAGTGGTTTGTCATCCAGACTTTCCTAAAAACAGAGTTCATGAAGTATTTGACATACTTGGTCAACTATTTAAAAGAATTTTGATTCGCTTTACAGATGATGAAGATTGGCGTTTAGCGAGAGTGATCTATGAACCTATTTTACAAGGGAAGTTGGAGCAAGAGCAAGTAGCTTCTTGGATAGAAACTGTTGACTTTCCGATAGAAGAAAGGGAAGATTTTTATAAATTTTCCAACTTCAGATCCTGTCTGTTGGAAGTCTATGTCCAACTTGACCAGAGAAATAGTTTACAAGATGACTTGAAAGAAGCTATCCAGTCTTTTCAATACTAGGGATAAGTGAGTTGTTTCATGTTTTTCAAGAAAATTTCCAAACAATTTTCTTGAAACCCTTTCCCTCTTTTGATAGACTAGTATCTAGTTTTTGAAAAAAGGAGAAAGAAAATGAAAAAATTTGTTGCTGAGTTAATCGGTACGTTCATGCTTGTGTTCATCGGAACAGGAGCTGTTGTTTTTGGAAATGGTCTTGATGGCCTTGGTCACCTAGGGATTGCCTTTGCCTTTGGTTTGGCAATCGTAGTTGCAGCTTACTCAATCGGAACTGTTTCAGGTGCTCACTTGAACCCAGCTGTTTCGATTGCTATGTTTGTTAACAAACGTTTGTCATCTTCAGAGCTTGTAAACTACATCCTTGGACAAGTAGTTGGAGCTTTCTTAGCATCTGCTTCTGTCTTCTTCCTCTTGTCTAATTCAGGTATGTCAACTGCTAGTCTTGGTGAAAATGCCTTGGCAAACGGTGTCACTGTCTTTAGTGGTTTCTTGTTTGAAGTTATCGCAACTTTCTTGTTTGTTTTGGTTATCATGACTGTGACATCAGCAAGCAAGGGCAATGGTGCGATTGCTGGTTTGGTAATCGGTTTGTCCTTGATGGCTATGATTCTTGTGGGATTGAACATTACTGGACTGTCAGTAAACCCAGCTCGTAGCTTGGCACCAGCTGTCTTGGTAGGTGGCGCAGCTCTTCAACAAGTTTGGATTTTTATCCTTGCCCCAATCGTTGGTGGAGTTCTTGCAGCCCTTGTTGCAAAAAACTTCCTTGGAACTGAAGAATAATTAAAAATCAAAAAGCCTTGCTCCTCAACTTGAGGAACAGGGCTTTTTGTATGAGTTTAGCGATTGTCAATTTTCTCTGGATAGAGGTCGTGTTGGAAGAGGCGTTGCTCTGCCAAGCCTTCATACTTAGTTCCTGGCTTACCGTAGTTGTAGTAGGGGTCAATTGAGATGCCACCGCGCGGAGTGAATTTTCCCCAGACTTCTAAATAGCGAGGGTCTAGCAAGTTGACCAAGTCTTTCCCAATGGTGTTGATACAGTTTTCGTGGAAATCTCCGTGGTTTCGGTAGCTAAAGAGATAAAGTTTGAGGGATTTTGACTCGACACAGAGCTTGTCAGGAATGTAGGAAATATAAATGGTCGCAAAGTCTGGTTGAGCAGTGATTGGGCAAAGCGAGGTAAATTCAGGACAGTTAAATTTGATAAAATAGTCATTTTCCACATGACGATTGTCAAAGGATTCGAGGACTTCTGGTTGATATTCGAAAATGTAGTTGGTTTCTTTGTTTCCTAGTAGGCTGAGATTTTTCATTTCTTCTTGTTGTGACATGATTTTTTCTTTCTAATCTTAAACACCACGTTGGTTATCGTAGAGGAGGGTATGGAGTTGAGGAAGGACGCGGACATTGCTCCAGCTATCGTCGGCAGCGATGCGTTCCCAGAGTTCTTTGAGGCGGTCCAGTTGGTCTTGGACAATATTGCCTGTAGCCTTGGGCTCAGGGTTTCCAGCCGATAAGAAAAGGACATCTGGTTGGTAGCGCTCTTGAATCCCTTTGGCAAAGGCCAAATCGGTATCGTCAAAGACAGGGATTTTAAAGGTGACCTTGTCTGGATCTAGTTGGGAAACGATAAAGTCCAAGGTCTCAAAGTTGACTTCCATCTTGGATGAAGGAGGTTTGGGACTCAGAGTGACCTGGTCGATGTCTTTCAACCAATTTTGCCAGCGAGAGCCTTGGGTCTCAACAGCTAGAGTGACACCGCGTTCCTTGAGCTTGGTGACCAATTCGGCCATGTTGGCTGCTAGGATAGCAGGATTTCCCCCAGATAGGGTTACATAGTCGTAGCTCCCTAATTTATCCAACTCAGCAATGACCTCGTCAGCTGTCATACGAGTTGGTTTTTCAGAACCATCCCAAGTAAAGGCAGAGTCGCACCAGTCGCAGTGGTAGTCACAACCAGCAGTGCGGACAAACATAGTTTTTTGACCAATAGCACGGCCTTCGCCTTGAAAAGTTGGGCCGAAAATTTCCAGAACTGGTAGTTTAAGGATACGTTCCCTAGTCATCTAACCACTCCCGTCTAAACTCCGCAAAGGCAGTCGGAGTCTCATAGAGGCGAACGTATTCCAAACGGAGACCGCGCTCGTCTGGCAACTCTTGGTTCATGGTTTGGAAAATCCAGTAAACCATATTTTCAGCAGTCGTGTTCATATAAGGCAGAGTCTCATTGAGATAGCGATGATCCAAGTGGGGTTCTAAGTAGTTCTTGTAGATAGCTTTGATATCTCCGAAATCGTAGGTCATGCCACGTTCATCTAAAAATCCACTGACAGCAATCTGCAGATGATAGGTGTGACCATGAAGGGATTTGCATTTTCCCTCATAGTGAAAGAGGTGGTGGGCAGC
>NZ_JBKOTT010000067.1:0-5029 GCF_049737895.1 Streptococcus sp. CL8.13
GCCATCCTCAAGAGTAAGGCTGATATGCTTAATAAAGAACAATTTTCAGCCCTTCACTACACAGCGCCAGGAACAGATTTGACACTTGGTTTGCCGAAGAACCACGTTTGGGAATCAGCTGGTGCTATCAATGCGCAAGGAGAAGGATTCTTGCCAAATATGCCGACAGAAGAAGTCTTCACAGCACCTGACTTCCGTCGTGCAGATGGTTATGTAACTTCTACAAAACCGCTTAGCTATAATGGGAATATCATTGAAGGTATTAAGGTAACCTTTAAGGATGGACAAATCGTAGATATCACTGCTGAGAAGGGTGATCAAGTCATGAAAGACCTTGTCTTTGAAAATGCGGGTGCGCGTGCCTTGGGTGAATGTGCCTTGGTACCAGATCCAAGCCCAATTTCTCAGTCAGGCATTACCTTCTTTAACACCCTTTTCGATGAAAATGCGTCAAATCACTTGGCTATCGGTGCAGCCTATGCAACTAGCGTTGTTGGTGGAGCGGAGATGAGCGAAGAGGAGCTTGAAGCCGCGGGGCTTAACCGTTCAGATGTTCACGTAGACTTTATGATTGGTTCTAACCAAATGGATATCGATGGTATCCGTGAGGATGGGACACGTGTACCACTCTTTCGTAACGGAGATTGGGCAAATTAAGGAGATAATATGTTAGGAAGTATGTTCGTTGGTCTCCTAGTGGGATTCTTGGCAGGTGCTTTGACCAATCGTGGAGAACGTATGGGATGCTTTGGAAAAATGTTTCTAGGTTGGATTGGTGCCTTTATAGGCCACTTGCTTTTTGGGACTTGGGGACCGATAATAGCAGGAACTGCCATTATTCCGGCAGTACTAGGTTCCATGATTGTCTTAGCGATTTTCTGGAGACGAGGAAGTTAATTTCCTAAATCTGATACTCAATGAAAATCAAAGAGCAAACTAGGAAACTAGCCGCAGGTTGCTCAAAGCACTGCTTTGAGGTTGTAGATAGAACTGACGAAGTCAGCTCAAAACACTGTTTTGAGGTTGCAGATAGAACTGACGAAGTCAGTAACATATATACGGCAAGGCGACGTTGACGCGGTTTGAAGCGATTTTTGAAGAATATGAAACGAAAAGGAGGTTGGTCATTGTACCAGCCTCCTTTTGAGTATGATATAATAGTTCTATGAGATTAGATAAATTTTTAGTTGCCTGCGCTGTGGGGAGTCGGACTGAGGTCAAAAACTTGCTCAAGTCTGGGCGCGTGATGGTAAATGGTAAAAAAGAAAAGTCAGCGAAACTGCAGATTGATGAAGAAAGAGATGAAATTCGCTTTGACGGGCAAGTGTTGGAGTATGAAGAGTTTGTCTACTACATGATGAACAAGCCCAAAGGAGTCATCTCAGCGACTGAGGATCCTAAGCACAGAACGGTTCTGGATTTGCTGGATGATATTGCTCGGAGCAAGGAAGTTTTCCCAGTAGGACGCTTGGATATTGACAC
Source organism: Streptococcus sp. CL8.13 (assembly GCF_049737895.1). The sequence goes on from NZ_JBKOTT010000067.1 coordinate 1,483, forward strand.
GCATGGTCTTTTGCTCTTGACTAATGACGGCAAGCTTGCCCATGCTCTTCTTTCACCTAAGCGTCATGTGGACAAGACTTATCTGGCACAAGTCAAGGGAATTATGACCCAAGAAGATGTGGAGACATTTGCCAAGGGAATTCCTCTTAAAGACTTTACTTGTCAGCCTGCTAAACTGGAGCTTGTGTCCATAGAGACAGAAAAGAATCAAAGTCAAATCCGTGTGACCATTGCAGAAGGGAAGTTTCATCAGATCAAGCGTATGGTGGGCTACTGTGGCAAGGAAGTAGTAGACTTGCAACGTTTGACTATGGGAACGCTAGTATTGGATGAGAACTTGCAGAGAGGAGAATGGCGTCGCTTGACCAAGGAAGAGTTAGAAGCTCTCCTTGCGAATATTGCTTAATTTGATTTATATTCGAAAAGGTGAGGAAGAATATCCTTGCCTTTTATGTTTTTCAGTTGCTTCCTTTGTGAAAAGAGTTATAATAGACTGTAGAATAAAAGGAGGAATCTATGAACGCGATTCAAGAATCATTTACTGATAAACTATTTGCCAATTATGAAGCAAATGTAAAATACCAAGCGATTGAAAATGCTGCCAGCCACAACGGAATTTTTGCAGCCCTTGAGCGTCGCCAAAGCCATGTGAACAATACACCTGTTTTCTCATTGGATTTGACCAAGGACAAGGTCACTAACCAGAAGGCTTCTGGTCGTTGCTGGATGTTCGCAGCTCTCAATACCTTCCGCCACAAACTCATCTCGCAATACAAATTGGAAAATTTTGAGTTATCACAGGCCCACACATTCTTCTGGGACAAGTATGAAAAATCTAACTGGTTCTTGGAGCAAGTGATTGCGACTGCAGACCAAGACTTGACGAGTCGTAAGGTTAAATTCCTACTTCAAACTCCACAACAAGATGGCGGTCAATGGGATATGGTCGTTTCTCTCTTTGAGAAATACGGTGTCGTGCCTAAGTCAGTTTACCCTGAGTCTGTTTCATCTAGTAGCAGCCGTGAGCTAAATGCAATCCTTAACAAATTGCTTCGTCAAGATGCTCAAATCTTGCGTGACTTGCTCGCTTCTGGTGCAGACCAAGCGACTGTTCAAGCTAAGAAAGAAGACCTCTTGCAAGAAATTTTTAACTTCCTTGCTATGTCATTGGGTCTTCCACCACGTAAATTTGACTTTGCTTATCGTGATAAGGATAACAACTACCAAAGTGAAAAGGGTATTACACCACAAGAGTTTTACAAGAAATATGTCAATCTTCCTCTAGAGGACTATGTTTCTGTTATCAATGCCCCAACTGCTGACAAGCCTTACGGCAAATCTTACACAGTTGAGATGTTGGGGAATGTGGTTGGTAGCCGTGCGGTTCGTTACATCAATGTACCGATGGAACGCTTGAAAGAATTAGCGATTGCCCAAATGCAAGCAGGTGAGACTGTTTGGTTTGGATCAGATGTCGGTCAACTCAGCAACCGTAAAGCTGGAATTCTTGCGACAGATGTTTATGACTTTGAATCAAGCATGGACATTAAACTCACTCAAGACAAGGCTGGACGTTTGGACTACAGCGAAAGTTTGATGACCCACGCCATGGTCTTGACAGGTGTTGATTTGGATGAAAATGGGAAGTCAACCAAGTGGAAGGTTGAAAACTCATGGGGAGACAAGGTTGGTACCGATGGTTACTTTGTTGCCTCAGACGCTTGGATGGACGAATACACTTACCAAATCGTTGTCCGTAAAGAATTGCTGACAGCAGAAGAACAAGCTGCCTATGAATCAGAACCAATTGTACTCGCACCATGGGATCCAATGGGTGCCTTGGCCGAATAAAAGTATAGAAAAAAGGAATCAGATTTTAGAACCTGATTCCTTTTAAGTTGCTTGATTACATGATGTGAAGAACATGTGCCACAATACCCACTGCGAAGAGTGCAAGGATAATAGTGATTGGAGATACTTTTTTCTTAAGCAAGTACATGCAAAGGAGAGTAAGGAGTAGTCCTGATAGTCCAGGGATCAACATATCCAAGTTTTGTTGGAAAGTAGTAACTTTTTCAGGTGTTTGAGACAATCCTTGTCCTACTTGTGCGAATGCTTCTTGGATACCTTTAGATCCTTCTGGCAATTTATCCCAATGGATATAAGCCTTTTCATCTAGTTGAACTTTGGCAACATCGAAAGCAAATTTAATATTTACCCAACGTTGAACAAGGACAGCAAGAATGAACATACCAAGGATAGAAGCTCCTTTAGTGATGTCTTGAAGGATACCGCCAGACATATCTTTAGTGATTTCTGATCCAGCCTTGTATCCAATCTCTTGTGTATACCACAAGAATGACATACGAATCAAGTTCCAAAGAACGAAGAAGAGGATTGGACCTAAGATATTACCAGTAAGGGCAAGTGAAGCACCGAGTGATCCAAGGATTGGGCGTACTGTAAACCAGAATACTGGGTCACCGATACCAGCAAGAGGTCCCATCATACCGATTTTAACCCCTTGGATAGCAGCGTCATCAATTTCAACACCGTTAGCACGTTCTTCTTCAAGTGCAAGAGTAACCCCCATGATTGGAGCGGCTACGTATGGGTGAGTGTTGAAGAACTCAAGATGGCGTTCAAGAGCAGCGATTTGATCTTCTTTTTTAGTGTAGAGTTTTTTAAGAGCTGGAATTAATGAGTAAGCCCAACCCAAGTTTTGCATACGTTCATAGTTCCAAGAACCTTGTAAGAAAGTTGAACGCCACCAAACTTTTTTACGATCTGATTTAGTTAATTGAAGTTTTTCAGTCATGATGTTTTCAGTCCTTTCTTATCTTAGTAGTCTTCTAGGATATCGCCGATTGGGTCGTTAGAAGTTGCGGCTCCTCCGCCACCATTTCCACCAGTTTTAGAAAGGTGAAGGTAGATAAGAGCGATAGCAACACCGATAGCACCAAATCCGATTAGAGTAATATCTGACACGGCAGCAAGCACGAAACCGATAGCGAAGAATGGCCATACTTCACGAGTTGCCATCATGTTGATAACCATAGCGTAACCAACGGCAACGACCATACCACCACCGATAGCCATACCATCTTTAAGCCAATCAGGCATAGCATTTAGAATGCTTTGTACGGTTTCAGTTGGTACCATTAGAAGGAGTGCTGCAGGGACTGCAATACGAAGACCTTGAAGAAGAAGTGCGACAAAGTGAGCACGTTCAACTGCTTTGAAGTCACCTTTTTTAGCAGAAGCATCAGCAGTGTGAACCAATCCGACAGAGAGTGTACGGACAATCATAGTCAAGAATAGACCAGCAACTGCAAGAGGGATAGCAACTGCTTGGGCAACACCGATACCTGTCTTAGTAAAGTCGCCACCAAGAACCATGATAATGGCAGCAGCAACAGAAGCAAGAGCAGCGTCAGGAGCTACGGCAGCTCCGATGTTAGCCCAACCAAGGGCGATCATTTGAAGAGAACCACCAAGGATGATCCCTGCTTCAAGGTTACCAGTAACAAGACCGATAAGGGTACAA
>NZ_JBKOTT010000068.1:0-5007 GCF_049737895.1 Streptococcus sp. CL8.13
CATCAAAGATTTAGCACCAAATTTAAAGATTGCGGCTCATGATCCTAAAGATGGTATCATTGAAGCTGTCATGAGTACGGATGATGTTGCCTTTCTCGGTGTCCAATGGCACCCAGAATTTCTTTTTGAAAATCGTCCCAAAGATAAAAACCTCTTTGACTATGTCGTCAATGAACTTTAGATTAAATCCGTCTTTTCACGATAACTAAAGTAATTAGAATGAGAGACAATCAAATGGTCCAAGAGGACAATCCCCATCAGGTCACAGGCTTCTTTTACAAGTTTAGTCACATGATCATCATTTCGGCTAGGGGCTACCGCTCCTGAAGGATGATTGTGGACCAAGATGAGAGAAGTCGCCATATGCTTGATAGCATAGTGAAGAATCTCACGTGGTTCAGCAATACTACGAGTAGCTGAGCCGATAAAAATGGTCTGTTGATGAATGATTTGATTTTGAGTATTGAGATAGAGCGCCACCAGGTGCTCTTGTTTTTTATGTCCCAACTCCTGTTGCATCTTCTTGGCCAACTTTTGACTGCTGAGAATACTTTCCATCTCAATAGTTTCATGTTTGTGAATACGATGCCCCAGTTCAATCATAGCTTGTAATTCTATAGCCTTAACACGGCCAATACCAGATAGACTCTGCAATTCCTGCAGGGTCATTTTTTTCAAATCCGTTAGGCTTGAAAGATTGTTCAAAACTTTCTGGGCAATTTCAAAAACGCTAGCTTGACGTGTTCCTGTCCTAAGTAAAATAGCTAGCAACTCTTGGTTACTGAGCGCTTCTACTCCTTCCTTGGCCAGCCTTTCTCTTGGCAACAGTGAATCTTCTTGGAATGAAATACTATACATAAAAATCCTCCTCACTTTATTATTCGTGAGAAGGATGGAAAATTAGATTTTTTTCTCAATTGGGGCTACACTAGCTAAAAGTTTTTTCAAACCTACTTCTGGGAAATTGATTTTTAATTCCTGCGTAGCACCGCTACCTGAAACTTCCAGAACAGTTCCCTCTCCCCACTTCTTGTGGAGGGCAATGTCACCAATGGACCAATTTGCCTCGCTAGACACTGATTTTGCTCCAGCTGTATATTGACCAAATGGGAGGCCGCTTGACTGGATAGTTTTTGGGGCCGCACTGCGTTTACGGTCTTGCAGAGCTTGCGCCAAACTCATACCTTGACCGAAGGTAACGCCTCCACTGCTATAAGATGCTTTAAAGCTTGTATTTGCTGGTCGGGCCAGACCTTGATACTCAAGCAAATCTGAACTAATTTCATTAATAAAACGAGTCGGACGGTTGTAGTTGGTACGACCGAAAAGCAAGCGTGAGTTAGCATTGGTCAGATAGAGAATTTTCTCTGCACGCGTGATACCTACATAGGCCAGACGGCGTTCTTCTTCTAATTCATCTTGATCTTCAGCTGCACGGCTAAGCGGAAAGACATTTTCTTCCATCCCAATCAAAAAGACAACTGGAAACTCGAGACCTTTAGCGGCATGCAGGGTCATCAGGGTCACTTCTGATGTCTCCTGACTACCTGAATCTGTATCCGCAATCAAGGCTAAGTCATTTAAGAAACGACTCAGTTTGTCCAGACCATTTTCTTCTTCTGACCCATCAGAGGTGTCATCAAAGTTTTTCGTCACAGAAAGGAACTCTTCAATATTTTCGACCCTAGCCTTGCTTTCTAAAGTCGCTTGAGCATTTAAAATATCGACGTAACCTGTTTTTTCTAGGACGGCCTCAACCAACTCTGTAATATTTAATTGATCTAGCTGCTCTCGTAAATCCAGAATCATATTGGCAAAATCCCAGATAGACTGGGCTGCTTTACCCTTGATACCAGATAACATGATATTTGCTGAAGCATCCAGCATAGACATGTCTTGCATATTAGCAAAGTCACGAATTTTCTCAACAGTACCTGGGCCAATTCCTCGTTTCGGTTCGTTGATAATACGTTCAAAACTGATATTGTCACTCAAATTAGCAATGAGGTTTAGGTAAGCGATAATATCACGAATTTCCTTACGGCTGTAGAACTTGGTTCCACCAACCATGGTATAAGGAATATTTGACTTGAGCAGGGCTTCCTCAATAGTACGAGACTGGGCGTTTGTACGATAGAGAACTGCAAAATCCTTATGAAGGAAGTTTTGACTGCGACCAAGTTCATCAATAGTTTTAGCCACAAATACAGCCTCATCTAGCTCATCATTGGCACGATAATAAACGATTTGCTCCCCATCAGCGTTCTGGGTCCAGAGATTTTTAGGGCGACGGTTTTTATTGTTTTTAATAACTTCATTGGCTGCTTGAAGAATAGTCTTCGTAGAGCGATAATTTTCTTCTAACAAAACAACCTTTGCTTGAGGATAATCTTTCTCGAAATCCAAGATATTCTGCATATCAGCACCACGCCAACCGTAAATCGACTGGTCCGCATCTCCAACCACACAGGTGTTTTTAAAGCGCGAAGCCAAGAGTTTGACCAGTTGGTACTGGGCATGATTGGTATCTTGGTACTCATCAACATGGATGTATTGGAACTTCTGCTGATAGTAAGTCAAAACATCAGGATTTTGATCAAAGAGACGCAGGGTCAGCATAATCAAATCATCAAAGTCAACCGACTCCGACTGACGCAATTCTTTTTGGTAAGCAGTGTAACACTGGGCCACGATTTGCGTGTACATATCTCCAGCTTGGGCAGCATAGGCAACATCATCAATCAGGTCATTCTTAGCATTTGAAATTGTTCCTAAGATGCTTCGTTCATTCCATTTTTTAGGATCTAAGTTCAACTGCTTGAGAATGCGTTTCATGAGCGTTCGCTGTTCACCAGGATCTACAATAGTGAAATTGCGATTGTAGCCAATATGGTCCGCATCGCGACGCAAAATACGAACACACATGGAGTGAAAGGTCGCAATCAGACAGTCCTGAGTGGCTGGATTTAGGCTATAAGCACGCTCCTTCATCTCACGCGCAGCCTTATTGGTAAAGGTAATAGCCAAGATATTCCACGGATTGACTAGCTTTTCATCAATCAGATAAGCAATGCGGTGGGTCAAAACTCGGGTCTTCCCAGAACCAGCCCCTGCCATGATCAACAAGGGCCCTTCTGTCGTTTGCACCGCCTCAGCCTGACGGTCATTCATTCCATTTAATAATGCGTTCATCTTCTCTTCCTTACTCTTGAAGTCAATATTTCTATTATATCAGAATTCAGGGAAAATATCTTTACCTAGACTGCTTACGTGTAGAAGGCAACTTCTTATATCTAGATAAAAAATGAGCTTGGATAGTATTTCCAAACTCATTTATTACTCAATGAAAATCGAAGTGCAAACTAGGAAGCTAGCCGCAGGCTGTACTTGAGTACGGCAAGGTGAAGCTGACGTGGTTTGAAGAGATTTTCGAAGAGTATGAAGTCAATTTCAATATACTAGAACAAACCTAGAACGGTTCCATCGCTTTCAACATCCATGTTGAGGGCTGCTGGTCGTTTTGGAAGGCCTGGCATGGTCATGACATCACCAGTTAAGGCAACGATGAAGCCTGCACCTAATTTTGGTACCAATTCACGAATGGTAATTTCAAAGTTTTCAGGTGATCCAAGTGCATTTGGATTATCTGAAAAACTATATTGAGTTTTAGCCATACAGATTGGCAATTTGTCCCAACCGTTTTGAACGATTTGAGCGATTTGTGTTTGAGCTTTCTTCTCAAAGTTTACTTTGCTACCACGATAGATTTCAGTAACAATCTTTTCAATCTTTTCTTGAACAGAAAGGTCATTGTCATACAAACGTTTATAGTTAGATGGGTTTTCAGCGATAGTTTTGACAACCGTTTCAGCAAGTGCTACTCCACCTTCTGCACCATCAGCCCAGACACTTGCCAACTCAACTGGCACATCAATAGAAGCACAGAGTTCTTTCAAGGCTGCGATTTCAGCTTCTGTATCAGAAACAAATTCGTTAATCGCAACAACTGCTGGAATACCGAACTTACGGATGTTCTCAACGTGGCGTTTCAAGTTGGCAAAACCGGAACGAACAGCCTCTACGTTTTCTTCTGTCAAAGCGTCTTTAGCCACACCGCCATTCATCTTAAGAGCACGAAGGGTTGCAACAATAACTACTGCATCTGGAGATGTTGGCAAGTTTGGTGTCTTAATATCAAGGAATTTCTCGGCACCAAGGTCTGCACCAAAACCAGCTTCAGTAACTGTGTAATCAGCCAAATGAAGGGCTGTTGTAGTTGCCAAGACAGAGTTACATCCGTGAGCAATATTGGCAAATGGACCACCGTGAACAAAGGCAGGTGTTCCGTAAATTGTCTGAACCAGGTTCGGCTTAATCGCATCCTTCAAAATCAAAGCTAATGCACCTTCAACCTGCAAATCACCTACAGAAACAGGTGTTCGGTCATAGCGATAACCGATAACGATATTAGCCAAACGGCGTTTCAAGTCCTCGATGTCTGTTGCCAAGCAAAGAATCGCCATGATTTCGGAAGCGACGGTAATGTCAAAGCCATCCTCACGTGGAATACCATTTAGAGGGCCACCAAGTCCAACGGTCACATGGCGAAGAGCACGGTCGTTCAAGTCCACTACACGTTTCCAGAGGATACGGCGTTGGTCGATTCCTAGCTCATTTCCTTGGTGTAAGTGGTTGTCAATCAAGGCAGAAAGCGCATTGTTGGCAGTTGTAATGGCATGCATGTCCCCCGTAAAGTGAAGGTTGATGTCTTCCATTGGCAGAACTTGAGCATAACCACCACCAGCGGCACCACCTTTGATTCCCATTACTGGACCAAGAGATGGTTCGCGAATAGCAATCATGGTTTTCTTGCCAATCTTGTTCAAGGCGTCCGCAAGACCAATGGTAATGGTTGATTTTCCTTCACCTGCAGGTGTTGGGTTGATAGCAGTAACCAAAATCAATTTCCCAACTGGATTGCTCTCAACTGCACGAATTTTATCAAAG
>NZ_JBKOTT010000069.1:0-4963 GCF_049737895.1 Streptococcus sp. CL8.13
TCGAACGATAGAAAATCTTCACTCAAGTAGTGCTAATCTCTATCGATTGGGCCGAAATATTACAAAAACTCTATCATCACAATTTCAGATTGAATTATCTTTTACTCCCACTGCAATTCTTGGTAATGAAAAGGATATTCGCTATTTTTTTGCCCAATACTTTTCTGAGCGCTATTATTTCCTAGATTGGCCTTTTCCTGACCTTCCTGAAGAAGATTTAACAGAGTTTGCTGATTTCTTCTATAAAATAACGAATTACCCGATGCGATTTTCAATTTATAGAATGTACAAATTGATGATAGCTATCAGTATTTACCGCGTCAAAAATGGTCATTTCATCGACTTACCAAATTATTTCTTCGATGAATACTACCCTCTTTTGATGAATATTCCAAATTTTGAGGAGCTACTTGTCCATTTCTCTGAAAAACTGGGACTTGAAATCACTCCAGATATCATCGCCCAAATTTTTATATCCTTTATTCAAAACAATCTTTTCTTAGATCCTCAAGAATTCTTCAACTCTTTAGAAGAGAACAGTGAAGCAAGATACTCTTACCAATTACTTAGTCAAATATTAGAACGCCTATCAAAACAATATAAGATTACTTTTACCAACCACGATGAGCTGATTTGGCATTTACACAACACTGCTTTCTTTGAAAGACAGGAAATCTTTTCTACCCCAATCTTATTTGAACAAAAAGCATTGACGATTAAAAAATTTGAAGTTTACTTCCCAGACTTTATGGGAAGTGCACGTCAAGAACTGGCTCAATACCGTCAAGCAATTGGACAGCATGACCATCCTGAACAGTTGGAACACTTGATGTACACCATCTTAACCCATGCTGAAAACCTCTCTACTCAGTTGTTAGAGAATCGACCACCTATCAAGGTTTTGATTATCAGTAACTTCGACCATGCTATATCCCTTACCTTTGTGGATATGCTTTCCTATTACTGTAATAACCGCTTTACCTTCGATATTTGGGATGAATTACAAACAAGTCCTGAGATTTTAAATCAGACAGATTATGATATCATCGTGTCTAATTTCTATATTCCAGGGATCACTAAAAAGTTTATTTGCCGAAACCATCTGTCAATCATGGACTTGGTCAATCATCTTAATACTTTATCAAATGAGATTCATATATCCAATACTTTATAAGTTATCAAAAAAGTCAGCATAATCGTGCTGACTTTTTCTCTTATCTGATTTCTATACTTCCTTAACAAAAACTAATTCCTGTTGCTGGGACAGGTCTTCTCGGTAGTTAAATCCTGCAAAGCTTAAGCGACGAGCTTCCTCCACCGTCTGCACTTGATTTTCTATCAGGACAGTTAGGAAGGCACCACGCGCTTTCTTGGAAATAGTTGAATGAATCTTCAGCTGACCACCCTTGTCCTCCATGAATTTGAAGGTCACCATTTTTTCTCTGATTTCCTTAGAAAATACGGTCTCAAACTCGGATGACAAGAGAGAGAAAATCACTTCTTCCTGCTTCATAGCCTCATCATAGGCTGCCTTCCAATACCTCTTCAAAGTCTTACCAGCGACTTTTAATTTCATCAAAAAGTCCAAACGGTGAGGTGGCATAGGTGACAAGGCTGGAACGACTCCGTACAAAGCCGAAGTGATGAGGACATGATTTTCAAGATAGGCTTGTTCTGCCTCGGTCAATTTATCTCGCTTGATATGGCGGTACATAAGCCCATCAAAAAGTTTCAAGGCTGGGTAGTGTTGAGCAGTTTGCCTTTTCAAAGCTTTGATATTTTGAAATTCTTCCGCAGCTTTCTCGGCTGAAACTTTGTAAAAACTCTCCAATTGACTAGCAGAATAGAGGGCCAAGGCATTCAGCACGGCCTGACTTTCTGGTTTTAAAGGAGAGGCTTCAATACTTGGCAAGTCTGTGTTCATTTCTTTTGCTGTTGGGATTAAAATTTTCATATTGATAGTGTAGCATATTTTTTAGCCACAACCAAGAAATTCATCTGAAAAACCTCGGTTTGACCGAGGTTTCTCTATTTATTTTGGCCATCCTAACCAGACAGCCACGAGAACAAGGGCTATGCCAGCTAAGCTTGTTAAGATAGATAAGAATTTATCTTTTTTCTCCTTGAAATGAGAAAAACCTATCTTCAAAGCGAGCAGTCCGAGTAGCATTGAAGCAAGCATCAAATAAAAACCCATTTCTTTGTCCTCCATTAGTCTTAATTTACCTTATTATAACATATACTTTCTGAGAAAACCTATTTTTATACTCAATGAAAATCAAAGAGCAAACTAGGAAGCTAGCCGCAGGCTGCTCAAAACACTTTTTGAGGTTGCAGATAGAGCTGACGTAGTTTGAAGAGATTTTCGAAGAATATTATTGTACTTTAAAAGTCTTGAGATAATTGTCTTTTCCTACTTGACCTTCGAAGGTTTTACCATTTTCAAGATAAGGGAGGTCATCTGATACAGAGGCCTTGACCTTGTAAATCTTGCCATCAACTTTAAAGAAGTAGACGGTGTCTCCCTTGATAACAGCTGATTTAAGGTCTGCTACCACTCCCTTGATACTTTCAGTTGTTGCATTGTCAATCTCAAGGTCGTTTTTATTGGCATATTTACTGAGCAGTTCTTCTACTGTGGTAGCTACGATAACATTTTGGTACTCGACTGCGTCAACCAAGGCGTACTCTTTGACCAAGCCAGCATTGTCCTTCAAGCCCATGATGTAGAGAGGCTTGTCATTGAGGTTGATGAGGATTGGGAAGGTTGCCTTGTAGGATTTCTCCTGAACAGCACCTTCGGCTGATTCACGGGCCGATTCTTCGGTCGCAGAAGCCAAGCTGTACTTCGTGATTTCTCCTGTCCGCATATTTTCTAGGATAAAACCAAGATTACTTTCATCTGCATTGGCCGATGTCACACCTGTGTAGAGGTAGATGTCATTACCGATAGACAAATAATTATAGCCCTTGGTAGTTTGGGTCACGTTTTTCTTGGAAATCATGGCATTCCAGAAACCGTCCTTGTACTTACCATTGTAATTGATTTGCTCAATGGTTTCCTCAGCTGGATAAACCCTGTCTACCCATTCCGGAACATCTGATAAGCTGTATTCCCTGGTCTCTCCATTTGTGGCGTCCAAGATAATGACTGAAACAGGACGAGGAACTGCAAGCCCAAATTGCTTTTGGTAAACCGTTGCTACATAGAAAGGATTGCCCTCATCGTCCACCTCAAAAGATGGAGACTTGAATATTTTAGTTGGGTACTTCAAGCGCAGGTGACGTTTGACATCACGGTTAAAATATTCCGAGTCTGAATATTTGATTGGTGTCTTCAAGTCCACCAAGTCCGCATTTCCAGTCACCATGTCTACCTTGATATACTCGCCGATTCCCTTGGCCTGATTATTAAACCACTTGATAGGATCTGCGTATTCTAGTGGTGTAACCCGATAAGGCTTCCCATCAATTGTCAATTGGGTATAGGTATCTGCCGCTACGTACTGCGACACCTTATCTGTTAGGGAACCCAAGTAGCGGTCCCCAATTTTTTCAGCGGTACTTCTATCTAAGATAGGAACCTTACTGGTATCAGTCTTAGGAAAATCAGTAAAGTCTTTTTCCGTAACCGTGACTACATTGGCATAATTTTTAGCCTGAAAAATGCTAGAAGTTACCAAGGAAACCAAGGCTGCTAAGAGAAGAATTCCTCCAATAGAAGCTAAAAGGATTTTCCCTAACCGATTGATTTTGAAACCCTCAAGATTTAAGGCAGCTTCCGCCTTGCCGTGGCGCACATGAACCGTTTTTACCAGATTGATTCCCTTGCCAAAGCCAAATAAGATTGCTACAACCAGCAAATGCCCACAGAGGAAAAAGAGAAATTCCCAGCTGGTCAGGTTAAGAGGCGGTAAAAAGATATACCAGGTCGTTGCGATAAAAATAAGTTCAAAGACTATTCGTTTCATTTGCTTTCCTCCTAAATGATTCGTCCTTCCAAGTGATCCAGTTCATGCTGGCAAATCTGAGCCGGGAAGCCTGTCAAAGTAATGGTCTGTTCCTGCCACTTGCTGTCACAATAGGCAACCCTTATGATTTCATAACGCTTAGTAGGTCTCACACCTGTCAAGGACAAACAACCTTCCTCTGTCTCATAAACTCCTTCAGAGGACAGGAGCACTGGGTTAAACATGACCACAGGAACCAAGCCAAGATTAAAGATAATCACGCGCTTCTGCACCCCAATCATATTGGCAGCCAGACCGACACAAGTCTCACGATTTGCTAAAAGCGTATCCTGCAAATCTCTAGCAAGATAAAGGTCTTCCTGACTTGCCGGCTGAGACACCTGAGATAAAAACAAAATATCCTTTACAATTTTCTTCTCCACTTCCTCACACTCCACTTACTTTTTACTATATTATAGCAATTATAGCACAAAAGCCGATAACTGCAAGCCCTTTCCCTAAACTGTAGCAAAAAGCCATCCGAAGATGACTTTTTTTCTATTTGTAAATTCTTAATCTTTTTTAACTTTAAACAATAGGACGCCAGATAGGGCTGATAAGAATCCGACTACTAGCAAAATAGAATCATGACTAGCTGTCTCTGGTAGTTTACCAGCTTCCTTTGTTTCACTTATTATTGGAGTTTCTGGGTGCTTTGGCTCCTCAGGCGCTGGACTTGCTGGAGTCTTTGGTTGCTCAGCAGTCGGAACTTCAGGTTGCTTGGGTTCCTTAGGGGATGGTTTTTCGGGAACCTTAGGTTGAGCAACAGCTGGAACTTCGGGGCGCTTTGGCTCCGCAGGTACTGGACTTGCTGGAGTTTTTGGTTGCTCAACAGTCGGCACTCCCGGCTGTTTAGGGTCCTCAGGTGTTGGTTTTTCAGGATTCTTAGGTTGATCTACCGTCGGTACTTCTGGGTGCTTTGGCTCCTCAGGGGTTGGAGCTTCTGGCGTCTT
>NZ_JBKOTT010000070.1:0-4915 GCF_049737895.1 Streptococcus sp. CL8.13
GGTTTGCGTCCACCACCTGATACTGCAGAGCGGTTTTTAACAGCGTGTGTTCCTTGACGAAGGCTTGCGCGTTGGCTGATGATCACATCAAACACAACTGATTCATTTGGTTCGATACCAAATACTGCATCGTTAAGAACAACTTGGCCAGCTTCTTTACCAGTTTGGTCAAATAATGTTACGTTTGCCATTGTGACTGATTTCCCCTTTCTTTATTATTTACCAGCTTTAACTGCTGATTTGATAGTGATAAGAGATTTCTTAGCACCTGGTACGTTACCTTTGATAAGGATAACGTTCTTTTCTGGAACAACTTGTACAACTTCAAGGTTTTGAATTGTTACGCGGTCGCCACCCATACGTCCTGCAAGGTTTTTACCTTTGAATACGCGGTTAGGTGCAACAGGTCCCATAGAACCTGGACGACGGTGGTAACGAGAACCGTGAGCCATTGGTCCACGTGATTGTCCGTGGCGTTTGATAACACCTTGGAAACCTTTACCTTTAGAAGTACCAGTTACGTCAACAACGTCTCCAGCTGCGAATGTTTCAACTGTGATTTCAGCACCAACTTCCAAGCCTTCAACGTTTTTGAATTCACGAATGAAGCGCTTAGGAGCCGTGTTAGCTTTCGCTACATGTCCTTTAGCAGGTTTGTTGCTCAATACTTCGCGTTTGTCATCGAAACCAACTTGGATAGCGTTGTATCCGTCTGTTTCAACAGTTTTAACTTGAAGAACAACGTTTGGAGTTGCTTCAATAACTGTTACAGGGATCAATTCGCCAGCTTCAGTGAAGATTTGAGTCATTCCCACTTTTTTCCCTAAGATTCCTTTTGTCATGAGAAAATAGTTCCTTTTCTATATTTTTTATTCAAAAAGTTTTTAACGAGCGTTTTTTATGCTCAAATATCAAGCTTTAGATTAAAGTTTGATTTCTACGTTTACACCACTTGGAAGATCCAATTTCATCAAAGCATCAACTGTTTTTTGAGTTGGGTTAACGATATCGATCAAACGTTTGTGTGTACGCATTTCAAATTGTTCGCGAGAGTCTTTGTATTTGTGAGTCGCACGAATGATTGTGTAGAGGCTACGTTCAGTTGGAAGTGGGATTGGACCCGCAACTTGTGCACCTGTACGAGTAGCTGATTCTACGATTTTTGCAGCCGCTGTGTCAAGCGTACGGTGTTCGTAAGCTTTCAAACGGATACGGATTTTTTTATTTGCCATCTTTTTCTCCTTTTCGTCTATTTAAGATAATAGGCTAGCTCCACAAGAAAACCGACGCGGCGTTGCGTGGCAATGCAACCGAGCGTGTCGCAACCTCTTGCATCAAAGCTAAGGCTGTAATTTACAGCACCATAATAGAATAACACAAAGCCCCTGCGATTGCAAGGGTTTTGTTGCTGTTTTTTAAAATTTTTAACATGAAAATGTTTTCTTTTTTAGCAGGTCATTTATTTATGTATTCTATGGAAGAAAGTTACTCTCTCTTCACCTGTTCATAGATTTCTTTTCCGTCATTAAGCTTATCCCAAATCACTACTTGCCCACTTTGGAGCGATTTTTGCACATCTATAATTCGTTGGTTGGACGACCCTCGAAACTGGAGCATGAGATTTCTCTTAGTTCGGTCATACCGTCCATCGACAAGAATGTCAATCAATGATAAGAGTTCCAGTTTATCTGGAGTTTCCAACATCATTTCTTCCCATGTATAGCCCGTCCATGACCAGACGTCCTTGTCTGGCAATTCCTTTCGAATGCGCTTAACGAGCGGCAAAAGAATACCCGTATTGAGAAAGGGCTCCCCTCCCAGCAAGGTCAAGCCTTGAACATAAGGTTGAGCGAGATCTGTCATGATCTGTTCTTCTAATTCTGCTGTATAGGGAATGCCAGCATTGAAAGACCAAGTCGCTACATTATAACACCCCTCACAGTGAAACATACAGCCTGATACATAGAGAGAGTTACGCACGCCTTCGCCATCAACAAAGTTGAAGGCCTTGTAATCAATAATGCGACCTTGACTGAGTTCCTCGCTTTTCCATTCTTGTGGTTTTGGATTATTCATTCGCTACCTCTATCCAATAACGTTCGACTCCATTGCGAACATCCTCAAGGAGCCCACCATTTACTAAAATGACTGCTCTGCTAGCAGGATTATTTACGCTACAGGTCACAAGAGTTCTCTTGATGTTCTTTCCCTTAGCAACTTGCAAGCCCTGACGGAGAGTTTCCTTAGCATAACCCTTGCCTCTTTCTGATGGACGAATGGAGTAGCCAATGTGGCCAGCATAATTCAGTAACCCCTCATTCAGTCTCAATCGCAGATTCAAAAATCCTAGAGCACGACCTACATCATCAAATGATACAAATTGAATAGAAGGAACACGATTTTCAGGCAAGTTTATTCCCATCTCTTTTTGCATATTTGTTTCCAACCACTCTTCATACACAAAGTTCTCTGTATCCCAAAATCCTCCATCATGGGCTGATTGGCTCTTTTCAAACTCTGCCATCATCTCTAAAACTGTTTCTTTATCTGCTAATCTTGGTCTGCGTAGTTCCATCCTTACCTCCCACTATGAGAAAAGCGAGAGCTGACTCTCATACTCTTCGAAAATCAAATTCAAACCACGTCAGCGTCACCTTACCGTAGATATATGTAACTGACTTCGTCAGTCTTATCTACAACCTCAAAGCAGTGCTTTGAGCAACCTGCGGCTAGCTTCCTAGTTTGCTCTTTGATTTTCATTGAGTATCACTTTTATTTTTTCTTGTTCTTGTTTAAAAATTGTTCTCTGAGGCTAAGCAAACGTTCTTTCTTACCAGCTCCACCTTTAGAGTGTTTCTCGTGATAACGGGTCACTTGTGCACGCCCCTTATCGTCTAATTGATATTTTCCCATTTCAGTTCTTTCTAATTGGTTACTTGGTGACCAGCTATTTTAATCGTTGAGCCGTTCATGTGTTTGACACGCGCTGCGATTTCCTTGTGACGCCCATTGACCATCGGTCTCGCTTGAGGATTACCTAAATAGCCACAAGTCCGTTTAACAACGTCTACTGTTTTAGGGTCGCTATTGCCACAGTTAGGACAAGCAAATCCTCTCTCAGTTGGTTCAAAATCCCCTTCAAAGTCACACTTGTAGCAACGGTCAATTGGTGTATTGGTCCCAAGATAGCCCACACGGTCATAGGCATAGTCCCAGACAGCTTCCAAGGCCTTTGGATTTTGCTGAAGGACTGGATACTCACAATAATGGATGAAACCACCCGACGCACCTGCTTCTGGATAGACTTTCTCAAAATCCAATTTTTCAAACGGTGTTGGATTTTTACGAACATCGTAGTGGAAAGAGTTGGTGTAGTATTCCTTATCTGTAATATCAGGAATAGAGCCAAACTTGTCTGTATCTAGTCGACAAAAACGGTCTGTCAAACTTTCAGATGGTGTTGAGTAGATAGAGAAATGATAGCCATATTGATCTGACCACTCTTCTACACGGCGTTTCATATCGCGAATGATGTCTAGCGTGAATTCCTTAGCATCTGGATTACTTTCCCAGCTGTTACCAAAGAAAACTGTCGCTACTTCGTACAAACCGATATAGCCTAGTGAAACTGTCGCACGACGATTCTTAAAGAGCTGGTCAACGCTTTCTTCTTTACCTAGACGATGACCAAAAGCACCGTATTGATAAAGGATAGGAGCATTTGCTGGTGTTGCTTCCTTGGTCCGTTCGACACGATAAACTAGAGCATCTTCTGCAATGTTCATCCGCTCGTTAAAGATTTCCCAGAACTTATTCATATCACCTTCAGACTCAAGGGCAATACGAGGAAGATTGACCGTCACCACCCCTAGATTCATACGGCCAGAGTTAACTTCAACTCCATTTTCATCCTTCCATCCTTGAAGGAATGAACGACATCCCATCGGAACCTTGAAGGAACCTGTCAATTCGATAATCTTATCATAAGACAAGACATCTGGGTACATCCGCTTGGTTGCACACTCAAGAGCCAACTGCTTAATGTCGTAGTTGGGAGTCCCTTCTTCTAAGTTGAGTCCTCTTTTAAGCGTGAAGATAAGTTTAGGGAAGATAGCTGTGCGGTGTTCTGAACCAAGTCCCTTGATTCGGATGTTCAAGATAGCTTTTTGAATTTCACGCTCAAAACGATTGGTTCCCAGACCAAAACCTAGTGAAGTAAAAGGTGTTTGCCCATTTGAAGTGAAGAGAGTATTGATTTCATACTCGAGAGATTGCATGGCATCATAGATATCTTTTTGGGTTTTCTTCCAAGCGTAATCTTCCCGTTTGTCAGGTAAGACCCATTCTTCCGCATCCTTGAGGTGTTTTTGGTAATTCTTCTCTGCATAAGGCGCCAAAACTTCATCGATACGGTCAGCTGAACAGCCACCGTACTGGCTAGAAGCAACGTTGGCGATAATTTGAGAAATCTGAGCTGTCGCAGTCTGGATAGACTTGGGACTTTCTACCTCTGCATTTCCAATCTTAAAGCCATTCTCCAACATACCTTTAAAATCAATCAAACAGCAGTTAGTCATAGGTGTGTAGGGGCTATAATCCAAATCATGATAGTGGATATCCCCCTTTTGGTGGGCATTGGCTACGTGCTTAGGGAGCATTTGCAGTCCGATTGATTTCCCAACAATCCCCGCCGTCAAATCACGCTGGGTGTTAAAGACATCGCTGTCTTTATTAGCATTTTCATTGACAACGGCCTGGTCTTTGTTGAGAAGTTTATGGATGCTAAAGTTGATATCTGTCGCTTTTGAACGCTCAAAATCCCTTTGTGTCCGATAAGTAATATACTCCTCAGCTAGCGCATATTCTTTGGCTTCAAGGAGTTCATGTTCTACGATATTTTGAATTTCGTAAATCT
>NZ_JBKOTT010000071.1:0-4827 GCF_049737895.1 Streptococcus sp. CL8.13
CCACTTCTTTTGACAGCATTTCTGGCTGGGCTTTTGGATCCTTTTCTGTAGAAACTGCTTTTTCTGAATTTGAAATGCTTGCTTCAACTGACGGTTGAGTTACAACTGGTTTTTCTGCCGACTGATCTGACTCAGGTCTAGGAACAACTTGATTTTTATCAGTGTCTACAGTAGCTGCTTCTACCTTGGGTTGAGCTACTTCAGCATCTGGGTCCTTTTGCTTTTCCGTATGGACACCTATCACTTCACTGGCGCGTACGACTGGCGCATTGGCTACAGCACCAATAAAGAATTGCCCAATCAAAACAGATGCCACACCGACACTGAATTTTCTAATGGCAAACTTTTGACGTTTTTCGAATTTCACTTCTATTCTCCCTTATTATTTTTTTGAGTTCTTTTATCAAACAATAATAAACATATACTAAATCATAAGCAATTGTGTATATTATTGCCTATTTTACTATTTTAATACTTTCTAAATAAAAATCAACAGATATCCACTGTTTTCTTTCACAGCAAAAGTAGAAATAACCACTAATAATAAATTTATCACAAAATAAAATACGCAAAATTAATAACTATTCATTTCATTAAGTGTTTGTTCTCGCTATACGCATATTTACCCCCCCCCCATGAAATATTGGGAGTTTTTTGTGAAATATAACATTTTTAGTACAAATTTCAATTTCTAGACTCAGAGATAGACAAAGTCCACTTCACAATTATTGTAGGGTGAAAGTTCTGCTATTTTCCATTTACTGAGTAGCAACTTCATTTCACGCTTGATAGCAAACAAAAAGACTCCATAAAATCTGAAATGGATCTTAGCCACTACAGATTTTATGGAGTTTTATTATCTTAATGCTGTTACATCAAGGATTCTTAGCCTAAGTTACTCTTATATATTATTCCCACTCAACGGTTGCAGGTGGTTTACTTGTAATATCGTAGACGATACGGTTAACGTGATCCACTTCGTTTACGATACGTACTGAGATTTTTTGAAGCACTTCCCATGGAATTTTGGCAAAATCAGCAGTCATACCATCGATAGAGGTGATCGCACGGATTGCAATCGTGTAGTCATATGTACGACCGTCACCCATAACACCGACTGAACGAACACCTGTGTTAACTGTGAAGTATTGCCAGATATCGCGGTCAAGGCCAGCTTTAGCAATTTCCTCACGAAGAATAGCGTCTGATTCACGAACTGTTTCTAGCTTTTCTTCAGTGATTTCACCCATAACACGGATAGCAAGTCCTGGTCCTGGGAATGGTTGGCGCCATACGATATGGTCTGGCATACCAAGCTCTGTACCAAGGGCACGAACTTCGTCTTTATAGAGAGTGTTGAGTGGTTCAATCAATTCAAACTGCATGTCTTCTGGAAGACCACCCACGTTGTGGTGTGACTTGATAGTTTGAGCTGTATCTGTACCAGACTCGATAACGTCTGTATATAAGGTACCTTGAGCAAGGAATTTCACATCTTTGAGCTTGCTTGCTTCGTCATCAAAGACATAAACAAACTCGTTACCGATGATTTTACGTTTTTGTTCAGGGTCAGAAACTCCTGCAAGTTTATCAAGGAAACGTTTAGCAGCGTCTGCTTTGACGATATTCAACCCAAACTTACCACCAAGCATTTCCATAACTTGGTCCGCTTCTCCTTTACGAAGAAGACCGTGGTCTACGAAGATACAGATCAATTGATTGCCAATAGCCTTTTGGAGAAGAACTCCAACAACTGAAGAGTCAACACCACCTGATAGACCGAGAAGGACACGTTTATCACCGACGGTTTCACGAATTTTTTGGATCTGCATATCAATGAAGTTATCCATTGACCAGTCGCCTTTAGCTTTACAGATGTTAAGAGCAAAGTTACGAAGGATATCATTTCCGTACACAGAATGACGAACTTCTGGGTGGAATTGGATACCATAAATGTGTTTATCTGAGTTTTCGATGGCTGCGTATGGGCAGTCAGCTGATGTACCTGTACGAACAAAGTCAGCAGGAATCTCAGTAACCGCATCACCATGGCTCATCAAAACAGTCTGCTCGTCTGGTGTTGATTCAAAAAGAGCTGATGGTGTGTGAGTTAGGGTTGATTGACCGTATTCACGATTCCCAGCGTCACCTGCAGGAACAACTTTTCCTCCAAGTTTATGGGTCAATAACTGCATACCGTAACAAATTCCCAAAATAGGAATTCCGAGTTCGAAGATTTCTGGGTCAATATCGAATGAACCATCTTCATATACAGAGTTTGGACCACCTGAAAGGATGATTCCTACAGGATTGATTTCACGAACTTCAGCAGCTGAAATTTTATGGCTTTTTAGTTCTGAAAAAACACCAATCTCACGGATACGGCGTGAAATCAGCTGGTTGTATTGGCTACCATAGTCCAATACGATGATTTTTTCTACATCTTGCAAATCAGTTGAAATGTTGCTCATCTTTTTCCTTTCTCAAAAGAAATATCTTTTTTCAATATTCTATCACAAATAAGGGCGAATTACCAACTAAACAAGGCGAAGTTTGACTTTTTCTAGTTTATTGGGGTACAATAGAGAAAAGATAGAAATGAAGTGAAAAATATGCTACCCGCTTATATGAAAATCCATGATCAGATAAAAAAGGATATTGACGAACATCGTTGGGCCATTGGTGAGAGACTTCCCAGTGAAAGAGATTTAGCAGAGCAGTTTGCGGTCAGTCGCATGACCCTCCGCCAAGCCGTATCTCTATTAGTCGAAGAAGGCGTCTTAGAGCGCCGTGTAGGAAGTGGCACCTTTGTATCCAGTACACGTGTACAAGAAAAGATGCGAGGAACAACCAGTTTTACTGAAATTGTTAAATCCCAAGGTAAAGCACCCTCTAGCCAGCTCATTTCCTACAGAAAAACCATTCCCAATGAGCAGGAAGTTGCTAAACTAGGAATTTCTCCTACCGAAAATATTATCCGAATGGAACGTGTTCGCTATGCCGACCAAGTTCCTCTGGTTTATGAAGTTGCTTCTATTCCTGAAAAATTCATTAAGGACTTTAAAAAAGAAGAAATCACTAGTCATTTCTTCCAGACTCTACAAAAACACGGCTACCGTATTGGCAAATCACAGCAGACTATTTATGCTCGTCTCGCTAAGGAAAAAATTGCCCACTATTTGGAAGTTGAAAAAGGACATGCTATTCTTGGGCTGACTCAGGTTTCCTACCTAGAAGATGGTACTGCTTTTGAATATGTAAAAAGTCAATATGTAGGCGAACGTTTTGAATTTTATCTTGAGAATAATTAGATTACTAGGCAAAAACTCTCTGTCACGGACAAAGAGTCTTTTTTATTTCTCTAACAATAAATCTTTCAACGAAATCAAAGTGACTGCAATTAAAATCATTGCCATACCAAGAAAATCAATAGGATAAAATTGTTCATTCATAATTAGGAAGGCAAAGAAAACCGCCGAGATTGGTTCAATTGAAGCCAACAAACTTGACTTAACCGGTCCAATCAAACTGGCTCCCTTTAAGAAGGCTGTATAGGCAAAGACAGTCCCGATAAGAATAATGCCCGCAAAAGCGAGGAGAAAATCAAGACTAGTTGGGATAACAGTCTGTAGAAATCCTGTAAAAGGAAGGGCGACCAAACCTGCTATGACCATTCCCACACCAATGACCAAACTGCTCCCCCACTTCTTAATCAAGGATATGGGCAAAATGATATAAAGTGCGTAAGTCAGAGCAGAAAAGAGACCCCAGAACAGGCCTGCAGGTGTCATGGATAACTGGTCCAATTGCCCATGAGTTGCAATCAGGAAGGTCCCTCCAATAGCTAATATGATTGAAATAATCTCTCCCAGTGTCGGTGCCACCTTATCTTTGATACAGCTATAAATCAAAATCCCGACAGGACAAACATACTGAAGCACCGTCGCGGTTCCTGCATTGGTCTCCTGAATAGCAGTTAGATAGGCGAATTGGTTGAGGAAGAGACCAATTAGAGCAAAAATAAGAAGAGACAGCAAACTCTTTCTATCCTTTAAAAAGGCCAGCATTCTATCCTTTGCAGTAGCATAAGCCAAGACCATGAGAATCCCACCGGCGATTAAAAGTCGTAAGTTAGTTAAAACCAGAGACGAAATTCCATGTGCCATCAGGTATTGGCCACTCGTTCCTGACAAGCCCCAAGCAATCCCAGCCACAACTGTTAATAGAGTCCCTTTTAAACTGTTTGACATGTCTCTCCTTACTCTTCTTTGCGAATCAAGTCCATCACTTGATTGCGGTCTATAATCCATTGAGCTCTCTCATCCTTTTCATAGGTACGATTCGATAGGAAAATGACCGCTTCTTGCTTCTGACGATTCCACATGATAAAGGTACCTGTATAGCCCGTATGGTCTAGCCAATCTCCTTCCAAATTCCATGCTAAAGAACGTTCCTTGTCATCCAAAGTAGAAAAATTTTGACTCAAATCTCTTGCAAAATCATCTGCTAAATAGTGTTCTAAAAAAATTTGTAAATCCTTTACAGTCGAAAACAAACCAGCACTACCAGCATGTCTGCCTAGGAGGCGAGCCTTGGGATCATGTACCAGACCTGCCTCTACACCTCTAACTGTTGGAACAGCAAGTTCAACAGGACCAAACTGGGTTTCCGTCATTCTCCAAGGATTCCACACTTGTTCTTGTAAAATCACATCCAAGTCTTGATTAAAGATTCTTTCCAAGATAAAACCTAACAGCAAAAAATGGACATCCGAATAAAGAAAGGCTGACTGACTTCGTCTGTTGAGATGAAACATCGCGTCCTTTA
>NZ_JBKOTT010000072.1:0-4823 GCF_049737895.1 Streptococcus sp. CL8.13
AGTAATTTATCTATTCTGGTTTTTAAAATGGTTTAAGAGACAGAAATCGTAAACTAAAAAATAGAAATAAAGGAGAAAAAAGATGACAAATTTTGACAAAATGGAACAGAACTTTGTAGCTCTTACAGAAGAAGAGTTAATGGATGTGGATGGGGGAGCAATTCCTCTTGTAGCTTGGCTAATCGCTAATCCTGTGACGGCAGCCAAAATTGCTGGTGGAGTTGCTGCAGTGGGAATTGCAGGTTATCATTATGTGACAGGTAAGTGGTAAAAATTAAAGGAGAAATTGCTATGGAAAAATCTATTTTAAAATTTGAAAAAATGACTAATACAGACTTGCAGGAAATTCAAGGGGGAGCAATTCCTCTTCTTATTCCTATTGCCGCTGGTTTTGTTAAAGGATTTGTGTATACTGGTGGAGCTATTCTGACAACTCGGGCACTCTTGTCAGGTAATTAGGTGTCTTATAGTAACGAATCAAAAAAGGAGTAACTATGAATCGTAATTTAGAACGGTGTTATCTATTCTGACTATGAATAGATCATACCAGAGGTGGCTTAGAAATATCAGGGGCATTAGAAATTGTAGTAATAAATAGGATGTCGTAAATGTTACTATCAATGATTTATTTGTTCCAAGATTGCCTAGGATGACAGTAAAACATCAATTTCCTTTCATACCATATTTTTAGTAGGTAGGACGTTTGTTCTGCCTATTTTTTTATCCAAAAAGTGCAGTTGGGAGGGAGATAGGCGCATTTGGGGAGGAAGTCCAGTTTTTGTTTGGTGTTTGGGGTAAGATAGTTATTATCAGATGAGTTTAGGAAAAAGGAGATGAATATGAAATTTGGGAAACGTCACTATCGTCCGCAAGTGGATCAGATGGACTGCGGTGTAGCTTCATTAGCCATGGTTTTTGGCTACTATGGTAGCTACTATTCTTTAGCTCACTTGCGAGAATTGGCTAAGACGACCATGGATGGGACGACGGCTTTGGGCTTGGTCAAGGTGGCAGAGGAGATTGGTTTTGAGACGCGGGCCATTAAGGCGGATATGACGCTCTTTGACTTGCCAGATTTGACTTTTCCTTTTGTTGCTCATGTGCTTAAGGAAGGGAAATTGCTCCACTACTATGTGGTGACTGGGCAGGATAAGGATAGCATTCATATTGCTGATCCAGATCCTGGGGTGAAGTTGACTAAACTGCCACGTGAGCGTTTTGCGGAAGAATGGACAGGAGTGACTCTTTTTATGGCACCGAGTCCAGACTATAAGCCTCATAAGGATCAAAAGAATGGTCTGCTCTCTTTTATCCCTATATTAGTGAAGCAGCGTGGCTTGATTGCTAATATCGTTTTGGCGACCCTCTTGGTGACCTTGATTAACATTGTGGGTTCTTATTATCTGCAGTCTATCATTGATACCTATGTGCCAGATCAGATGCGTTCGACGCTGGGGATTATTTCTATTGGTTTGGTCATTGTTTATATTCTCCAGCAGATCTTGTCTTATGCTCAGGAGTATCTCTTACTTGTTTTGGGGCAACGCTTGTCTATTGATGTGATTTTGTCCTATATCAAGCATGTTTTTCACCTGCCTATGTCCTTTTTTGCGACACGCAGGACAGGGGAAATCGTGTCTCGTTTCACGGATGCTAATAGTATCATCGATGCGCTGGCTTCGACCATTCTTTCGATTTTCCTAGATGTGTCAACGGTTGTCATTATTTCCCTTGTTTTATTTTCGCAAAATACCAATCTCTTTTTCATGACTTTATTGGCGCTCCCTATCTACACAGTGATTATCTTTGCCTTTATGAAGCCGTTTGAAAAGATGAATCGGGATACCATGGAAGCCAATGCGGTTCTGTCTTCTTCTATCATTGAGGACATCAATGGTATTGAAACTATCAAGTCCTTGACCAGTGAGAGTCAGCGTTACCAAAAAATTGACAAGGAATTTGTGGATTATCTGAAAAAATCCTTTACCTATAGTCGAGCAGAGAGTCAGCAAAAGGCTCTGAAAAAGGTTGCCCATCTCTTGCTCAATGTCGGCATTCTCTGGATGGGGGCTGTTTTGGTCATGGATGGCAAGATGAGTTTGGGGCAGTTGATTACCTATAATACCTTGCTGGTTTATTTTACC
The DNA here is from genome assembly GCF_049737895.1 of Streptococcus sp. CL8.13. The sequence continues at coordinate 2,145 of NZ_JBKOTT010000072.1, forward strand.
AATCCTTTGGAAAATATCATCAATCTGCAAACCAAGCTTCAGACAGCGCAGGTTGCCAATAACCGTCTGAATGAGATTTATCTGGTAGCTTCTGAGTTTGAGGAGAAGAAAACAGTTGAGGATTTGAGCTTGATGAAGGGAGAGCTGACTTTCAAGCAGGTTTCCTATAAGTATGGCTATGGTCGAGACGTCTTGTCGGATATCAATTTGACCATTTCCCAAGGCTCTAAGGTGGCTTTTGTGGGGATTTCGGGGTCAGGTAAGACGACTTTGGCTAAGATGATGGTTAATTTTTACTACCCAAGTCAAGGGGAGATTAGTCTGGGTGGTGTCAATCTCAATCAGATTGATAAAAAGGCCTTGCGCCAGTACATCAACTATCTGCCTCAACAGCCTTATGTCTTTAACGGAACGATTTTGGAGAATCTTCTTTTGGGAGCCAAGGAGGGGACGACTCAGGAGGACATCTTGCGGGCGGTCGAGTTGGCAGAGATTCGGGAGGATATTGAGCGGATGCCACTGAATTACCAGACAGAATTGACTTCGGATGGGGCAGGAATTTCAGGTGGTCAACGTCAGAGAATCGCTCTGGCGCGTGCTCTCTTGACAGATGCGCCAGTCTTGATTTTGGATGAGGCGACCAGTAGTTTGGATATTTTGACAGAGAAGCGAATTGTCGATAATCTCATGGCTTTGGACAAGACTTTGATTTTCATCGCCCACCGCTTGACCATTGCTGAGCGGACAGAGAAGGTTGTTGTCTTGGACCAGGGCAAGATTGTTGAAGAAGGAAATCATGCTGATTTGCTTGCACAGGGTGGCTTTTACGCCCATTTGGTGAATAGCTAGAAAGAGGAGAGGATGAAACCAGAATTTTTAGAAAGTGCGGAGTTTTATAATCGTCGTTACCATAATTTTTCCAGTCGGGTGATTGTGCCCATGTTCCTTCTGCTCGTGTTTTTGCTTGGCTTTGCAACTTTGGCAGAGAAGGAGATGAGTTTGTCTACTAGAGCTACTGTAGAGCCTAGTCGTATCCTTGCAAATATCCAGTCAACTAGTAACAATCGCATTCTTGTCAATCATCTGGAAGAAAATAAGCTGGTTAAAAAGGGGGATCTTTTGGTTCAATACCAGGAAGGGGCAGAGGGTGTCCAAGCGGAGGCCTATGCTAGTCAGTTGGACATGCTCAAGGATCAGAAAAAGCAATTGGAGTATTTGCAAAAGAGCCTGCAAGAAGGGGAGAACCACTTTCCAGAGGAGGATAAGTTTGGCTACCAAGCCACCTTTCGCGACTACATCAGTCAAGCAGGCAGTCTTAGGGCTAGTACATCGCAACAAAATGAGACCATTGCATCCCAGAATGCAGCAGCTAGCCAAACCCAAGCCGAAATCGGCAACCTCATCAGCCAAACAGAGGCTAAAATTCGCGATTACCAGACAGCTAAGTCAGCTATTGAAACAGGTGCTTCCTTGGCCAGTCAGAATCTAGCCTACTCTCTCTACCAGTCCTATAAGTCTCAGGGCGAGGAAAATCCGCAATCTAAGGCTCAGGCTGTTGCTCAGGTAGAAGCACAGCTCTCTCAGTTAGAATCCAGTCTTGCTACTTACCGTGTTCAGTATGCAGGTTCAGGTACCCAGCAAGCCTATGCGTCTGGTTTAAGTAGTCAATTAGAGTCCCTTAAATCCCAACATTTGGCTAAGGTTGGTCAGGAATTGACCCTTCTAGACCAGAAAATTTTGGAGGCAGAATCGGGTAAGAAGGTTCAGGGAAATCTTTTAGACAAGGGGAAAATTACGGCTAGTGAGGATGGGGTGCTTCACCTTAATCCTGAGACCAGTGATTCTACCATGGTAGCAGAAGGCGCCTTACTAGCCCAACTCTATCCGTCCTTGGAAAAAGAAGGGCAAGCCAAACTAACAGCTTATCTTAGTTCAAAAGATGTAGCAAGGATCAAGGTCGGTGATTCTGTTCGCTATACTACGACTCATGATGCCAAGAATCAAATTTTCCTAGATTCTACTATTACAAGTATTGATGCGACAGCTACTAAGACTGAAAAAGGGAATTTCTTTAAAATCGAGGCGGAGACTAATCTAACTTCGGAGCAGGCTGAAAAACTTCGGTACGGGGTGGAAGGTCGCCTGCAGATGATTACGGGCAAGAAAAGTTACCTGCGTTATTATTTGGATCAATTTTTGAACAAAGAGTAATGTTCGTGTTTTTCAGAGGATAAATGATTTTAAAACTGTAAGAAGAGTCTATCTTGCAGTTTTTCTTTACGCTTGAAATAGGAAAACGTCATTTATTCGTAAAAACCTTGAATTTTTCATGCTTTTGTGGTAGAATGTGCTCAAGTAAAACGAAAGGCGAACTTTAAAATGTCAAAACAACTGATCTATTCGGGAAAAGCCAAGGATATCTATACAACTGAGGATGAAAATCTCATTATTTCAACTTACAAGGACCAGGCGACTGCTTTCAATGGTGTCAAGAAGGAGCAGATTGCAGGTAAGGGAGTCTTGAATAATCAGATCTCATCTTTTATTTTTGAGAAATTAAATGCGGCTGGTGTGGTGACTCACTTTGTGGAGAAACTTTCAGATACGGAACAACTCAATAAAAAGGTTAAGATTATTCCTTTGGAAGTCGTGCTTCGCAACTACACGGCTGGTTCCTTT
>NZ_JBKOTT010000073.1:0-4795 GCF_049737895.1 Streptococcus sp. CL8.13
TCCAAGGCTGGATTCAAAATAAGTGGAGTGATGATATCGTTAACAAGTGAAGTAACGATTGCACCAAAAGCAGAGGCAATGATCACACCGACAGCAAGGTCAACAACATTACCACGAAGCAAAAATGCTTTAAGATCTTTTAACATTTTCATAATTTCCTTTTAAAAAATTTTTACACTTAATTATATATTAATTAAGAAGTTCTTGCAAGCTATATGTTTAAAATTTTTCTTATTTTTTAAAAATAAATACCTTACTAAAAATGTAATTGAGGATAATTATCAAGAATTGTGCAAGAACGGTTTCAATACTATTCACCTTATTAATATTATTACTTACAAATTGTCCGATAATATTAGGAAACTGAGTTACAAAGAGAAAAGTTAAAAACAAGTCTAAAAGAAAAGTAGAAAGACGTGCTAGAGTAAATTTTACTAAACGGATTGACCAATTCTCTCTAGCTTGCTTAAAGACAAGCCTATCATTTGTAATAAAGGCAAATAGGATACCGATACTATTTGCTAGCCCAGTAGCAAGGAGTTCTCTATGAGTTAGTTGATAAATGACTAATCTGGATAGAATGGAGACAAGAGTAGTTGCTATTCCAAAAAAAAGATAGGCTAAGAGCTCATTCACGAAGAGATTTTGAATGCGTTTTTTCATTCTTTTAGTATAGCATAAAGCAGGCTATTGTGCTATACTAGTAAGGTTGACTCAAGCAACCCTTGGTGCTTAGCTTCTTTCACCAAGCATATTATACGCGGGAAACCGCCAAAGGAGAAAAAATGAAAAAATTAACTATTCGTGATGTTGCAGATATTGCAATCGTTGCTGCCATCTATGTCGTTTTAACTGTCACACCACCCCTAAATGCCATTAGCTATGGTGCTTATCAGTTCCGTATTTCAGAAATGATGAACTTTATGGCTTTTTACAATCCTAAGTACATCATCGGAGTTACTATCGGTTGTATGATTGCTAATTTCTTTAGCTTCGGACCGCTAGATGTCTTTGTTGGTGGTGGATCAACCTTAGTATTCCTTAGTCTAGGTGTTTGGCTTTTTGCAAAATACAGCAAGGATTATCTTTTTAACGGATTGATTCGAAAAGATCATTTCTTCTTCTCAATCCTCTTTTCAATTTCTATGTTTACTATCGCTGCCGAGTTGAATATGGTAGCGCAATTACCATTTTTCCTTACTTGGTTTACAACAGGTATCGGTGAATTTGCCTCATTGATTATTGGTGCGATTATCATTGGTAAAATTGGTCGTCGAATTGATTTAAGCAAATAAGAAGATAAGCTAGGTAGCTCTTACCTGGCTTTTTCTTATGGAAAATATCTAAGGAAACTTGACAAGATTTTCTAACTATAGTATACTTTTCAAGTAAGCTGATTTAGCTCAGTTGGCAGAGCGCATCCATGGTAAGGATGAGGTCGCCGGTTCAATCCCGGCAATTAGCATTAAATAGACAAGAAAATCCTTGTAAATCAAGGGTTTTTGTTATGTGTGCATCAAATGTTTCAAAGATATTTCTTATGCACCTGTGTAAATAAAACTAATACTCAATGAAAATCAAAGAGCAAACTAGGAAGCTAGCCGCAGGTTGCTAAAAGCACTGCTTTGAGGTTGTAGATAGAACTGACGAAGTCAGTAACCATAACTACGGTAAGGCGACGCTGACGAAGTTTGAAGAGATTTTCGAAGAGTATAAAGAGTTTCGTCTGTTGACAAAAGTTATTCTCTTTAGTAGAATAGTAGATGCGATGAGTCGATAGGTAGTCTTCGGGCTACTATTGAGCATAAGGAGGTCATAACGCAGGAGCGGACCTTGATGAGTTGTGTGAACCTGCTCATCACATGAAGATGCCTCTTAGTCCCTAGTCTAGCGACTGGGGATTTTTATTTTCTAAAAAATGATGAAAAAGCTTTGCAATTCATGGAAAAAGTAGTATAATACATCTATTATAGAAATTTTTAGAAAATTCCGAAAGAGGTTATTTATGGGATATACAGTTGCTGTAGTCGGCGCGACAGGTGCTGTCGGAGCTCAGATGATAAAAATGTTGGAAGAATCAACACTTCCAATCGATAAAATTCGTTTACTTGCTTCTGCACGTTCAGCAGGCAAGACTTTGAAATTTAAAGATCAAGATATTACGATTGAAGAAACAACTGAAACAGCTTTTGAGGGAGTTGACATTGCTCTCTTTTCAGCAGGTGGTTCTACATCAGCTAAATATGCACCATACGCAGTTAAAGCTGGTGCGGTAGTAGTAGATAATACATCTTACTTCCGTCAAAATCCAGATGTTCCTTTGGTTGTTCCAGAGGTCAATGCTCATGCACTTGACGCCCACAACGGTATCATTGCCTGCCCTAACTGTTCAACAATCCAAATGATGGTGGCTCTTGAGCCAGTTCGCCAAAAATGGGGCTTGGACCGTATCATTGTTTCAACTTACCAAGCAGTTTCAGGTGCTGGTATGGGAGCAATTCTTGAGACTCAACGTGAACTTCGTGAAGTCTTGAATGATGGAGTGAAACCACGTGATTTACATGCGGAAATCTTGCCTTCAGGTGGTGACAAGAAACACTATCCTATCGCCTTCAATGCTCTTCCACAAATCGATGTCTTCACTGATAATGATTACACTTACGAAGAGATGAAGATGACTAAGGAAACTAAGAAAATTATGGAAGATGACAGTATTGCAGTATCTGCAACATGTGTGCGTATTCCAGTCTTGTCAGCTCACTCTGAGTCAGTTTACATCGAAACAAAAGAAGTGGCTCCAATCGAAGAAGTAAAAGCAGCTATCTCAGCCTTCCCAGGTGCTGTTCTTGAAGATGATGTAGCTCATCAAATTTATCCTCAAGCCATCAATGCCGTGGGTTCACGTGATACCTTTGTTGGTCGTATCCGTAAAGACTTGGATGCTGAAAAAGGAATCCACATGTGGGTTGTTTCAGATAACCTTCTCAAAGGTGCTGCTTGGAACTCCGTTCAGATTGCAGAAACTCTTCACGAACGTGGATTGGTTCGCCCAACAGCTGAATTGAAGTTTGAATTAAAATAGTCATATCGTTTAGGAGTTCAGATGAACTCCTTCTTTGAAATAGAGAGGTGTTTTCATGTCTTATCAAGATTTAAAAGAGTGTAAAATCATCACGGCCTTTATTACCCCTTTCCATGAGGATGGTTCTATCAACTTTGATGCCATTCCAGCCTTGATTGAGCATTTGTTGGCCCATCACACAGACGGCATTCTTCTTGCAGGGACGACTGCTGAGAGTCCAACTTTAACCCACGACGAGGAGTTAGAACTCTTTGCAGCTGTACAAAAGATTGTTAATGGACGTGTTCCTTTGATTGCGGGTGTAGGTACCAATGATACACGAGACTCAATCGAATTTGTCAAAGAAGTAGCAGAATTTGGCGGTTTTGCTGCTGGGCTTGCTATTGTTCCTTACTACAACAAGCCTTCTCAAGAAGGGATGTACCAGCACTTTAAGGCCATTGCAGACGCTTCGGACCTACCAATTATCATTTATAACATTCCAGGTCGTGTGGTTGTCGAATTAACTCCAGAAACTATGCTTCGTTTGGCTGACCATCCAAATATTATCGGTGTCAAAGAATGTACGAGCTTAGCTAATATGGCTTACTTGATTGAGCATAAGCCAGAAGAGTTCTTGGTCTATACAGGTGAAGATGGGGATGCCTTCCATGCCATGAACCTTGGTGCGGATGGGGTTATTTCCGTTGCCTCCCATACAAATGGAGATGAGATGCACGAGATGTTCACTGCCATCGCAGAAAGCGATATGAAAAAAGCGGCAGCTATTCAGCGTAAATTCATTCCTAAAGTCAATGCCCTCTTCTCTTATCCAAGTCCTGCTCCAGTTAAGGCAGTTCTTAACTACATGGGATTTGAAGCTGGTCCAACTCGTCTACCTCTTGTTCCAGCACCAGAAGAAGATGCCAAACGCATTATCAAGGTTGTTGTAGATGGCGACTACGAAGCGACTAAGGCAACTGTAACAGGTGTTTTAAGACCAGATTACTAATAATACTATAAAATCCATGACCGCAAGAAGGATCATGGATTTTTCTTATTTTCCTAAACAGAATTGGCTAAAGAGTTGGGTGATGAGTTCATCAGGAGCCGCATCTCCAGTGATTTCTCCGAGAATTTCCCAAGTACGGGTCAAGTCAACTTGCAACAAATCAACTGGCATACCTAGTTCAAGACCTTGGTTAACAGCCTGTAGGCTTTCAACTGCCTTTTCAATCAAAGAAATGTGACGGGCATTAGACAAGTAAGTAGCATCTTGCTCAACCAAGCCAGCATTTTCAAAGAAGAGGTTGTTGATTCTCTCTTCGATCTTATCAATATTTTGGTTTTTAAGAACTGAAATACGGATGACATCTTCAGGTAGTTCTGAAGTTTCAATTGCTTCAGGAAGATCAGTTTTGTTAAGCAGAATAATGCGATTAGTATCTTGGCTGATTTCTAAGAGTTGGCGATCTTGGGCGGTCAGTGGTTCACTGGCATTTAACACTAGTAGTACCAAGTCAGCTTCCTTGAGGGCTTTTTTCGAACGCTCAACACCGATTTGTTCCACGATGTCATCTGTTTCACGAATACCGGCCGTATCAATCAATTTGAGAGGAACACCATTGATGTTGACGTATTCTTCAATGACATCTCGAGTAGTACCAGCAATATCTGTAACGATAGCCTTGTCCTCACGCAAGAGGTTGTTGAGCAGGCTAGATTTCCCAACGT
>NZ_JBKOTT010000074.1:0-4794 GCF_049737895.1 Streptococcus sp. CL8.13
AATCGGAATCTTAAAGAGAAGATTGAGAGCAATCGCTGAACCTAGAACTTCTGCCAGATCTGTCGCCATCAAGGCTAATTCTAAAATCACCCATAGACTATAACGAAGCCATTTAGGTGAATGATGAGCCGTTGCTTGAGCCAGGTCCATCTGGGTTACAATACCAAGCTTTCCTGCCATCTGCTGAAGTTGCATGGCAATGAGAGATGAAATCAAGATAACAAACAAGAGACTATACTTATAGGAAGCACCACCGACTACACTGGTAATCCAGTTTCCTGGATCCATATAACCAACTGCGACAAGAGCACCCGGACCTAAAAAGGCATTTAAATTTTGCCAGAAATGATTGTTATTTGGAGTATCGATAGATTGATTAATCTCAGAGAGTGACACTTTTTTATGAGAAGACATAGATACTTACCTCTTTCTAAACCTACTTTTTCATTATTTTCTATTAGAGAAAAATAAGATTGACTTTAAACTATTAAAACAATGAAAACTATATGAAAAACATTTAGTTTTTTCATTATTTTTCTTAAGGCACCTTAATATTTTTCTTAAGGCACCTTAATTATAACACAAAAATGAAAACTATATGAAAAACATTTAGTTTTTTCATTATTTTTCTTAAGGCACCTTAATTATAACAGAAAATATGATAAAAGCTTAAGAAAATTCAGGACTTGATTTAATATTTAGGATACAACAAAATGTTGTATTCTTTTTTTGCAAAAGAATACCAAAGAATAAAATAAAAAACGTTGTAAAATGTACTGACCCCAAAAAGTTAGATAATTAATTTATCCAAAGGATTTAGTTCTGTATTGTACAGGGCTAAGTCCTTTTAGTTTTACCTTAATTCGTTTATTGTTGTAGTAATCAATATAGTCTACAATGGCTTGTTCCAATTGCTTAAGCGACTGAAACGACTTCTCATAACCATAAAACATTTCGGATTTTAAAATGCCAAAGAAGGACTCCATCATACCATTATCTGGGCTATTGCCCTTACGCGACATAGATGCTTTAATTCCCTTACCCTCTAGGAACCGATGATACGAATCGTGTTGGTATTGCCATCCTTGGTCACTATGAAGAACAGTATTCTCGTAGTGTTTCTCTGTGAAGGCCTGTTCCAACATCGTTTTTACTTGTTCTAAATTAGGAGAACAAGAAAGATTAAAAGCAATAATTTCGCTGTTAAAGCCATCTAAAACAGGCGATAAATACAATTTCTGCGTGCTATTTGGAATGGCAAATTCTGTCACATCTGTGTAGCACTTTTCCATTGGTCTCGATGCTTCAAACTGGCGTTGAATGAGATTCTCTGCTTTCTTGCCAATCTCTCCTTGGTAGGAAGAATACTTTCGTCTCCGACGAATTCGAGCTATTAAACCAAGGAGCTTCATCAGACGTTGAACTTTCTTATGATTCACTACAAAACCACGATTTCTTAGTTCAAGAGTAACTCTCCGATAGCCATAATTTCCTTTATGGTCATTATAAATGGCATGAATTTCGGTTTTAAGCTCTTTATCTTTGTCAAGTCCATCTAGTTTCTTCAACTGATAGTAGTAAGTTGAGCGAGGTAAACGAGCCGCTTCAAGAAGTAAATCTAGTCGAAATCCTCCTGAAGCCATTTCTCTAATTGTCTCTGCCTTTCTTGCTGTATGGCTTCGTCCCTGTCTTCCAGCTCTTTTAACTTTTTTAAGTAAGCAACCTCGGTACGTAAGCGTTCATTCTCCTCTTGGAGTCGCTCTAGTTCTGTCATTTCCTTCCAAGTTTTCTTCCGTTTACGTCCCATTTTAGGTACTCTCCCTCTTGTTTTCTCAACAATAGTATACCCGTTTTTCCTGTATTGTGCTAGCCAATTAAGAAGTATCGTACGACTTGGGAGGCCGTATTCAAGAGAAACACTATCTTTAGTCCAGCCTTCATGTAAGACTTTATGAATCATTTCTTGTTTTAAATCAGGAGAATAGTAACGATTTTTCCCTTTTTTGACGAACTCTATTCCGTAACGATCAATCAATTTAATCATGTACCTAATATTAGAATTGTTTATCCCAAATTTATTTGAAAGCTTCTCCAAGCTATAGCCTTGTTTTCTAAGTTCATAGATCTGAACTTTATCATCATAAGTTAATTTCATAATAAAAACACCCCAAAAGTTAGATTTTTTCTGTCTAACTTTTGGGGTGCAGTTCAAAAAACAACGTTTTAGAAAGATTTACAAAACAATGTAAATTATCAATGGAGCCGGTGGGAGTCGAACCCACGTCCAAACATCTGCTAACATATTTGTCTACAACCATAGGTTATGTATTCGTTTAACAGTCCCTCGACACATAACTCAAGCCTAGAAACCGCGAGTCTATCAATCTCTTATCAAGCCGCTAGACAAGACTTGATCGTATCTCGCTAATAATAAGACCTGTCATTGAACACGAGCAATCCAAATCGGGTCACGCCTGCTGGTTTTTAGGCAGCTAGAGCGTAAGAAGTGTTATTTTTTGCAGTTATATTTAACTGAGCGTTTACGTCGCCACACGAGTCGCAAAATATGCCTCATAATGCCTGTCGAATCCGTAACGACCCCAAAAGACAATAAAACCATTATACCTTATCTAACTCAAAAATGCAAAAAGGAAATCAACTAACTACACAAGATAGTCTTTCAAAGCTTTGGTCAAAACCTGATAACCAGTAACACTAAGGTGCAACCCATCAGTTGTATAATCTTTTTTGAGTTGACCTGCCTGGTCTGTCAAACTATCAAAAACTGGCACAAATTCTACCTGCATATAGGCAGAAGCAAGCTCTTGATAGGCTTGATTCCATTTCTGAATTTTTTCATTCGTGCGGATATAGACTGTCTGCTTGTACTCTTCTCCCTCATTGACTGGCAAAATAGAAAGCAATTTAATCTCAGTCAATGGATAATCGCGAGCAATGGATTGTATGATAGCTTCGAGGTTATTGAGAGCCTCATTCACAGGCACATCTTTTCCGATATCATTTGTCCCAATAAAAAGGACAATTTTATCTACTACTCCACCGTAAAGATGCGCATCTAGATTCTCTAGTAACAGCCCTGTCTGATACCCTCGAATGCCTCGATTGACAATCGTCTTCGAAGTCCCAAATAGTTCCTGCAGAGGATAATATTCGACAATGGAATCCCCAATAAAAAGAATGTCTGGTTCTACAACAGAAACCTGATTTAAGTGACGATACTTGGTTTGGATTTTTTCTTGTTCCTTTAGTAACCAATTTTCTAATAACTGTACTGCCACTTCATTCTCCTTTTTCTAACCAGTTTTCCAAGACTTGATAAACTCCGCCTTGGCTGTTGGCTGGCGCTAGAGCCGTCGCCACAGCTTTGGCCTTATCATCAGCATTTTCCATTGCATAGGCAATTCCAGCCATTTCAAGCATTTCAACATCATTTTCACTGTCACCAAAAGCCATGATTTGTTGGGGGTTCAAGTCCCAACGCCTGAGTAATTCTTCCAAGCCCCATGCTTTATGAATCCCAGCTTGAAGGATATCAATGCAACCATAGCCACTCGATACAGCACGAACACGGCCATCAAAGAGGTCATTGATTTCTTCCAAAACCGAACTCAAACGTTCCTCACCAACAACCATACTCATCTTGAGCACACCACCAAAGAGGTCAGAGGTTAATTCGTCCACAAATTGCATCCGTTGGTAGAATTTTTCAATCATTTCTGGAGTCATAAAACTTTCAAGATCTGTAAAAATCGTACCTTCTTTGACGAAACCACCCTTCATCCCCGTTACAACAAACTGGTCCTGACACGCTCGATCCTTGAAACGAGTCAAAGCCTTATCGACAATGGCATCATCCCAAGTCTGAGCCTGAATCAGTTCATTGTTTTCAAAAATACGAGCACCGTTTGCAACAACCAGAACCACTCGATCGACCAAGTGCTCCAGTAGTTGCCTCATGCGATGAATTTCATTGCCCGTCGCGATGACAAAACGAATACCCCTTTGATCCAACTGATCTAAAATCTTTTCCAAGCGTGGAAGATCAAGCTGGCCTCTAGCATCCAGCAAGGTCCCATCCATATCTGTCGCAATTATTTTAATCGTCATTTACTTCCCTCTGGATTCAAGCTAATCCCACTTCAATCCCACATGTTCGTTCATTTCTTTATAGGCTGTATCAATTCGTTCCTTAGTCGCTTCATCTAACTGGTCACGATGACTACCACCCTCGATAAAATCTTCTAAGATATAGGTTTGGTAAAGGAAGAGTGGATAACCTTCTGGAGAATAGGTTCCTTTTGGTGTACGATTTACCCAAGAAGGATGTGCTTTGGCAGTTTCTATTGTCGTCTTACCTGCTTTTTTCTTAATAGTCACATCCATGAGCACGCCACGCTCTGTCCACTTAGCATTCTCTTCATCTTGCATGGTTTCAATTCGTTGATTGGAAATGAAGTTCCCCATTGAATAGATAATGAGTTTCTTGTCTCCATCTTTTTCAACCGTTTCAGATGGTTCAACTACGTGAGGGTGCCCTCCAAAGATAATATCCGCTCCCCAATCGATCATCTTGTGATAAAGAGCCTTTTGTTCCTCAGTTGGTTCCAAGCGATACTCCACACCCATCTGAGGCATGATAATGGTGATATCCGCTTCCTTCTCTGCTCGTTCAATTTCAGCCTTCATCTTGTCTTCATTTAGGTCTGAAAGATAGCGATTATAGTCTTCTTGAGAAATACTTTGCTCAATTCCATTAAAACCATAAGAATAGGC
>NZ_JBKOTT010000075.1:0-4770 GCF_049737895.1 Streptococcus sp. CL8.13
AAAAAACAATAAATCTGTCAGTGACAGAAATGAGTGAGAACTCAAACTTTTAATGAGAGTTTGATCCTGGCTCAGGACGAACGCTGGCGGCGTGCCTAATACATGCAAGTAGAACGCTGAAGGAGGAGCTTGCTTCTCTGGATGAGTTGCGAACGGGTGAGTAACGCGTAGGTAACCTGCCTGGTAGCGGGGGATAACTATTGGAAACGATAGCTAATACCGCATAAGAGTAGATGTTGCATGACATTTGCTTAAAAGGTGCAATTGCATCACTACCAGATGGACCTGCGTTGTATTAGCTAGTTGGTGGGGTAACGGCTCACCAAGGCGACGATACATAGCCGACCTGAGAGGGTGATCGGCCACACTGGGACTGAGACACGGCCCAGACTCCTACGGGAGGCAGCAGTAGGGAATCTTCGGCAATGGACGGAAGTCTGACCGAGCAACGCCGCGTGAGTGAAGAAGGTTTTCGGATCGTAAAGCTCTGTTGTAAGAGAAGAACGAGTGTGAGAGTGGAAAGTTCACACTGTGACGGTATCTTACCAGAAAGGGACGGCTAACTACGTGCCAGCAGCCGCGGTAATACGTAGGTCCCGAGCGTTGTCCGGATTTATTGGGCGTAAAGCGAGCGCAGGCGGTTAGATAAGTCTGAAGTTAAAGGCTGTGGCTTAACCATAGTACGCTTTGGAAACTGTTTAACTTGAGTGCAAGAGGGGAGAGTGGAATTCCATGTGTAGCGGTGAAATGCGTAGATATATGGAGGAACACCGGTGGCGAAAGCGGCTCTCTGGCTTGTAACTGACGCTGAGGCTCGAAAGCGTGGGGAGCAAACAGGATTAGATACCCTGGTAGTCCACGCCGTAAACGATGAGTGCTAGGTGTTAGACCCTTTCCGGGGTTTAGTGCCGCAGCTAACGCATTAAGCACTCCGCCTGGGGAGTACGACCGCAAGGTTGAAACTCAAAGGAATTGACGGGGGCCCGCACAAGCGGTGGAGCATGTGGTTTAATTCGAAGCAACGCGAAGAACCTTACCAGGTCTTGACATCCCTCTGACCGCTCTAGAGATAGAGCTTTCCTTCGGGACAGAGGTGACAGGTGGTGCATGGTTGTCGTCAGCTCGTGTCGTGAGATGTTGGGTTAAGTCCCGCAACGAGCGCAACCCCTATTGTTAGTTGCCATCATTCAGTTGGGCACTCTAGCGAGACTGCCGGTAATAAACCGGAGGAAGGTGGGGATGACGTCAAATCATCATGCCCCTTATGACCTGGGCTACACACGTGCTACAATGGCTGGTACAACGAGTCGCAAGCCGGTGACGGCAAGCTAATCTCTTAAAGCCAGTCTCAGTTCGGATTGTAGGCTGCAACTCGCCTACATGAAGTCGGAATCGCTAGTAATCGCGGATCAGCACGCCGCGGTGAATACGTTCCCGGGCCTTGTACACACCGCCCGTCACACCACGAGAGTTTGTAACACCCGAAGTCGGTGAGGTAACCGTAAGGAGCCAGCCGCCTAAGGTGGGATAGATGATTGGGGTGAAGTCGTAACAAGGTAGCCGTATCGGAAGGTGCGGCTGGATCACCTCCTTTCTAAGGAAAAGGAACTGCGCATTGGTCTTGTTTAGTCTTGAGAGGTCTTGTGGGGCCTTAGCTCAGCTGGGAGAGCGCCTGCTTTGCACGCAGGAGGTCAGCGGTTCGATCCCGCTAGGCTCCATTGGTGAGAGATCACCAAGTAATGCACATTGAAAATTGAATATCTATATCAAATAGTAACAAGAAAATAAACCGAAAACGCTGTAGTATTAATAAGAGTTTATGACTGAAAGGTCAGAAAAATAAGGTTAAGTTAATAAGGGCGCACGGTGGATGCCTTGGCACTAGGAGCCGAAGAAGGACGTGACAAACGACGATATGCCTTGGGTAGCTGTAAGTAAGCGATGATCCAGGGATTTCCGAATGGGGGAACCCAACAGGTACTACCTGTTACCCACATCTGTTAAGGATGTGAGGAGGAAGACGCAGTGAACTGAAACATCTAAGTAGCTGCAGGAAGAGAAAGCAAAAGCGATTGCCTTAGTAGCGGCGAGCGAAACGGCAGAAGGGCAAACCGAAGAGTTTACTCTTCGGGGTTGTAGGACTGCAATGTGGACTCAAAGATTATAGAAGAATGATTTGGGAAGATCAGCCAAAGAGAGTAATAGCCTCGTATTTAAAATAGTCTTTGTACCTAGCAGTATCCTGAGTACGGCGGGACACGTGAAATCCCGTCGGAATCTGGGAGGACCATCTCCCAACCCTAAATACTCCCTAGTGACCGATAGTGAACCAGTACCGTGAGGGAAAGGTGAAAAGCACCCCGGGAGGGGAGTGAAATAGAACCTGAAACCGTGTGCCTACAACAAGTTCGAGCCCGTTAATGGGTGAGAGCGTGCCTTTTGTAGAATGAACCGGCGAGTTACGTTATGATGCGAGGTTAAGTTGAAGAGACGGAGCCGTAGGGAAACCGAGTCTGAATAGGGCGAATTAGTATCATGACGTAGACCCGAAACCATGTGACCTACCCATGAGCAGGTTGAAGGTGCGGTAAGACGCACTGGAGGACCGAACCAGGGCACGTTGAAAAGTGCTTGGATGACTTGTGGGTAGCGGAGAAATTCCAAACGAACTTGGAGATAGCTGGTTCTCTCCGAAATAGCTTTAGGGCTAGCGTCGACATTAGAGATTCTTGGAGGTAGAGCACTGTTTGGGTGAGGGGTCCATCCCGGATTACCAATCTCAGATAAACTCCGAATGCCAATGAATTATGGTCGGCAGTCAGACTGCGAGTGCTAAGATCCGTAGTCGAAAGGGAAACAGCCCAGACCACCAGCTAAGGTCCCAAAATAATTGTTAAGTGGAAAAGGATGTGGGGTTGCACAGACAACTAGGATGTTAGCTTAGAAGCAGCTATTCATTCAAAGAGTGCGTAATAGCTCACTAGTCGAGTGACCCTGCGCCGAAAATGTACCGGGGCTAAAACAATTTACCGAAGCTGTGGATACCTTTTATAGGTATGGTAGGAGAGCGTTCTATGTGTGATGAAGGTATACCGTGAGGAGTGCTGGAACGCATAGAAGTGAGAATGCCGGTATGAGTAGCGAAAGACAGGTGAGAATCCTGTCCACCGTAAGACTAAGGTTTCCAGGGGAAGGCTCGTCCGCCCTGGGTTAGTCGGGACCTAAGGAGAGACCGAAAGGTGTATCCGATGGACAACAGGTTGATATTCCTGTACTAGAGTATGTAGTGATGGAGGGACGCAGTAGGCTAACTAAAGCAGACGATTGGAAGTGTCTGTCTAAGCAGTGAGGTGTGATATGAGTCAAATGCTTATATCTGTAACATTGAGCTGTGATGGGGAGCGAAGTTTAGTAGCGAAGTTAGTGACGTCACACTGCCAAGAAAAGCTTCTAGCGTTTAAACATACTCTACCCGTACCGCAAACCGACACAGGTAGTCGAGGCGAGTAGCCTCAGGTGAGCGAGAGAACTCTCGTTAAGGAACTCGGCAAAATGACCCCGTAACTTCGGGAGAAGGGGTGCTGACTTTAAGTCAGCCGCAGTGAATAGGCCCAAGCAACTGTTTATCAAAAACACAGCTCTCTGCTAAATCGTAAGATGATGTATAGGGGGTGACGCCTGCCCGGTGCTGGAAGGTTAAGAGGAGTGCTTAGCGCAAGCGAAGGTATGAATTGAAGCCCCAGTAAACGGCGGCCGTAACTATAACGGTCCTAAGGTAGCGAAATTCCTTGTCGGGTAAGTTCCGACCCGCACGAAAGGCGTAATGATTTGGGCACTGTCTCAACGAGAGACTCGGTGAAATTTTAGTACCTGTGAAGATGCAGGTTACCCGCGACAGGACGGAAAGACCCCATGGAGCTTTACTGCAGTTTGATATTGAGTGTCTGTACCACATGTACAGGATAGGTAGGAGTCTATGAGATCGGGACGCCAGTTTCGAAGGAGACGTTGTTGGGATACTACCCTTGTGTTATGGCCACTCTAACCCAGATAGGTGATCCCTATCGGAGACAGTGTCTGACGGGCAGTTTGACTGGGGCGGTCGCCTCCTAAAAGGTAACGGAGGCGCCCAAAGGTTCCCTCAGAATGGTTGGAAATCATTCGCAGAGTGTAAAGGTATAAGGGAGCTTGACTGCGAGAGCTACAACTCGAGCAGGGACGAAAGTCGGGCTTAGTGATCCGGTGGTTCCGTATGGAAGGGCCATCGCTCAACGGATAAAAGCTACCCTGGGGATAACAGGCTTATCTCCCCCAAGAGTTCACATCGACGGGGAGGTTTGGCACCTCGATGTCGGCTCGTCGCATCCTGGGGCTGTAGTCGGTCCCAAGGGTTGGGCTGTTCGCCCATTAAAGCGGCACGCGAGCTGGGTTCAGAACGTCGTGAGACAGTTCGGTCCCTATCCGTCGCGGGCGTAGGAAATTTGAGAGGATCTGCTCCTAGTACGAGAGGACCAGAGTGGACTTACCGCTGGTGTACCAGTTGTCTTGCCAAAGGCATCGCTGGGTAGCTATGTAGGGAAGGGATAAACGCTGAAAGCATCTAAGTGTGAAACCCACCTCAAGATGAGATTTCCCATGATTTTATATCAGTAAGAGCCCTGAGAGATGATCAGGTAGATAGGTTAGAAGTGGAAGTGTGGCGACACATGTAGCGGACTAATACTAATAGCTCGAGGACTTATCCAAAGTAACTGAGAATATGAAAGCGAA
>NZ_JBKOTT010000076.1:0-4690 GCF_049737895.1 Streptococcus sp. CL8.13
TTACTTATAGTATGTATGCGGGTGTAGTTTAGTGGTAAAACTACAGCCTTCCAAGCTGTTGTCGCGAGTTCGATTCTCGTCACCCGCTTTGAACTTTGTTCAAATTACCAAGTTTTTAACTTGGGCGCGTAGCTCAGGTGGTTAGAGCGCACGCCTGATAAGCGTGAGGTCGGTGGTTCGAGTCCACTCGTGCCCATTAATTGGAGAATTACTCAAGAGGCTGAAGAGGACGGTTTGCTAAATCGTTAGGTCGGGTAACTGGCGCAAGGGTTCGAATCCCTTATTCTCCGTTTGAATGAGGGTTTATAACTCTCTTTTTTTGTATTTTTAAGAATAGTAGAATAAAAACTTCAGATTTGTAAAACTTAATTGGATTACTTATCTGAAGTTTTTTTGCGCTCTTTGTCAACTGTAGTGGGTTGAAGAAAAGCTAAAATCTTTATATATTGTCGATTTTATGGTTGTGCTAGTTTATTATTACTTCCAACCCTTGAGTGAAATTTCTCCGCTATTTAGCCAAATTTCTTTTCCGTTATCACATTGAACTAAAAGTTTACCACTTTCAGAGATGTCTTTAGCAAGTCCCTTGTGGTCTTTTTGATCTAGTGTGAAAGTAACTTCTTTTCCTAGAACGAATGACTGTTTTTTGTATAGGTATAATAGCTCTTCTGCAGGTGTTTCGAAGAAAGCACGCCAGATTTCTATTATTAATTCATTTCTGGTTATAGGTGCTGGAGCTTTGAATAAACTAGCAGCTTTTTCTTTTAATTCTTGAGGGAAGTCTTTAATAGTAAAGTTGATCCCTACTCCAATAATGATATCTGTGACTAGGCCTGTTTCTACAGACGTCATTGCCTCAGTAAGGATTCCTCCAATTTTATGATTGTTTAGGTAGATATCATTGACCCATTTTATGTCGACATCTATTAAAGTTAGGTTCTTAATGGCTTTGTAGACAGCTCCTGCTACAAGTAGTGTGTAGGATGGTAATTTGTCATAGGGAAGATTTGGTTTAAGATGGAGGGTCATATAAATGCCACCTTGTGGTGAGTAGAAAGAACGTTGAAATCGACCTCGGCCTGCTGTTTGATAGGAAGTTAAATAGAGGGTGTTTGTTTCATATCCTCTATCTATTGCTTCTTTTGCATCAATTTGGGTAGATTTAGTTTCTGACTTAAAATTAACGGTAATTGGGAGATTTTCTTGTATAAGGTCTGGCAGGAGAAGATCTCCATTCAATAGTTTATAGCCCCTATTTTTTATGCTATCAATTTCAATACCTTCTTGTTCGAGGCGCTTGATAGCTTTCCAAACTGATGTTCGGGTCAGTGATAGTTCTTCTGCAATCTTTTCTCCGCTCATATAATCGCTTTCTTTTGCTAGAATTTGGTAGACGGCTTGGTAGGATTTCATAGTGTTTCCTTTCTCACTAGTTGGTGTTGAGAATATTCTTTTCTTGTTTGACTTGGAGTCTGGTTAAAGTATTGTTTATAAGCTTTAGAAAAATGTAGTGGATCTGAAAAGCCTACCGAGTATGCAATTACCTTGATGGACTCTTGGGTATTTTCGAGAAGTTGTTTAGCTCGATGCATTCGAACGTAGTGTAGGTATTCTTTGGGAGATAAGGTGTTAAACTCTTTGAATACGCTTGATAAGTAGCTTCTGTGAACGGATAGTTCTTTCGCTAAATCTTGAATTGTAAGTGATTGAGGATAGTGGCTATCAATTAATCTTTTGCATTCGAGATAGAGTTGGTGGGTTGATGAAATATTCTTTTTTTTCTGATTGGGAGCAATAGTCCCCAGATGAAACATCAGTTCATGGAGTTGTCCCATGATATGGAGTTGAGCTAATTCATTTGATTTTGAAATCTGAGCGAAGCGGACAATATCTGAGATGAGTTTTGCAGTTGTTTGTGTATGACAAGTTTCAGATTGGATGAGATAGGATTGGTCGGAAATTTGAGAAAGAGCAAAATAGTCAGGGGCTTTCCCTCCTGTTATTCCTAACCAGTAGTAGGACCAAGGTTTCTCATTGTCTGCTTGATAAAAGGTTAATTCATCTGGTTTTAATAGAAAGAAATCTCCTTCTTTTAAATCAACAATTTTACCTTTGTAATGAAATTTACCTTGTCCTTTAGTAATGTAATGTAGAACGTATGTATCACGAATGGCTGGACCAAAAGAGTAATTAGGTGTGCATTCCTCATATCCATAAAAGCTTAGGGAAAGGTCAATTGTTCCAGTCTGGTATTCTGAAAAAACTAGCATGTTCCACCTCCTACCTAACATTTTACCATATTCTTGAGACATTTTTCTATTTTAGAAAGCGCTTTTATTTGTTAAAATTTTTTCAAGAAATAGATGAGGTACAATTTATGGGAATTCGGATAGAGAATAATCTATTTTACGTTGAGAGTAAAGATTTAAGTTTGATTATTGAAAATAGGGATGGTTTCTTACTTTTAAAACATTTTGGAAAGACTATTAAGAACTATAGAGGTGCTAATAGTGTTTACGAACGAGATCATGCTTTTTCAGGGAATCCGACAGCTACTAATCGAACCTTTAGTTTGGATACGCAACGTCAGATTTTTGGACAACATGGTTTGGGTGATTTTAGAAAACCAACTTTGCAGGTTCAGCACGATGCAACTGAGGTAACAGATTTTCGGTTTATAGAAGCAAAGATTCTAAAAGGTCAAAATGGTCCACAAGGTTTACCTTCTCCACACAGCATGGATGGTACAGAGACTCTTGCCTTGATTTTAGAAGATTCTAAGGCTCAACTTAGTCTGACTCTGTATTATACTGCTTTTGATAATAATGCGACAATTGCTAGCTACAGTAAATTGGAGAATAAGAGCAACCAGGAAGTTATCATCCATAAAAACTTTTCTTTTATGGATGATTTTCCAGCGGCAGCTTACGAAATAGTAACTTTGCAGGGTGCTTATGCTCGTGAAAAGACTGTTCGACGTCAACAGGTAGAACAAGGAATCTTTTCGATTAGTTCGAACCGTGGTGCTTCTGGCCATGCCCAAACACCAGCTCTCCTCTTATGTGATCAAGGAGTCACAGAGGATGCTGGAAATGTGTTTGCTATTCAACTACTGTATAGTGGCAACTTTGAAGCTTTTGTTCAAAAAAATCAATTGAACGAAGTTCGGGTGGCTATTGGCATAAATCCGGAAAACTTTTCTTGGAAGTTAAATCCTGAGGAGAACTTTGAAACACCGGTAGCTTTAGTGACCTATTCAGATCAGGGATTAACTGGTATTAGTCATGAAAGTCAGAATTTTATACTTCAGCATATTATGCCAAGTGAATTTTCTAAAAAAGAACGTCCAATTCTAATCAATAACTGGGAAGCTACTTACTTTGACTTTCAGAGACAAAAACTGTTAGAGCTAGCCGATGAAGCTAAGAAAGTTGGCATTGAACTTTTCGTATTAGATGATGGGTGGTTTGGCAATCGCTTTGATGATAATCGGGCTTTAGGTGATTGGGTTGTCAATGAGAAAAAACTGGGTGGAAGCCTAGAAAGTCTGATTTCAGCTATCCATGAAAGAGGTTTGCAGTTTGGACTTTGGTTAGAACCTGAAATGATTTCTGTAGATAGTGATTTGTATCGTAAACATCCTGACTGGGCTATTCAGGTTCCTGGTTATGAGCATACTTATTCTCGGAATCAATTAGTACTTAATCTTGCCAATCCTCAGGTAGTAGAATACTTGAAAAATGTCTTAGATGAACTCCTATCTTATCATGAGATTGACTACATCAAATGGGATATGAATCGTAATATTACTAAATTGGGGAATGGTTCGAACTATCTAGAGACACAGATGCAATCTCATCAGTACATGCTGGGGCTTTATGAACTTGTTTCTTATCTGACAGAGAAGCACAGTCAGATTCTCTTTGAGTCCTGCTCTGGTGGTGGTGGACGAAATGATCTTGGTATGATGCGTTATTTCCCTCAAGTCTGGGCAAGTGATAATACTGATGCTATTGCACGTTTACCAATTCAATATGGCTCATCCTATCTCTATCCATCTATTTCTATGGGCGCTCATGTGTCAGCAGTACCGAATCATCAGATGGGGCGAACGACACCATTAGAAACACGTGGTCATGTAGCAATGATGGGAAATTTGGGATATGAGCTTGATTTGACAAGTTTATCAGATGAAGAGAAAGCTGAGATTGCTAATCAGGTGAACTTGTATAAAGAATTACGACCAGTAGTTCAGTTAGGACAACAGTATAGGTTAATCAATCCCGAGTCTGCATCCAATGAAGCAGCTGTACAATTTAACTATAAAAATCAAACGGTTGTAACCTATGTTCGAATTTTATCAGTTGTAGAGACTATGGAAACAACTTTAAAGTTAAAAGATTTGGATGAAGAGGGCCTGTATGAATTACAGGAAAATGGAGAAGTTTACTCAGGTGCAGAACTTATGTATGCAGGTTTAACTGTTACCTTATCCCAAGGAGATTTTTTGAGTAGACAGTATATTTTTAGAAGACTATAATAAAGGTGCATAAATTTATAAAGGAGGCTTTCCAATGAAATGGTATAAGAAAGCAGGTTTTCTTTTAGTCGCTGGTGCTAGTTTACTAGGTCTAACAGCTTGTGGTCAGAATAATCAATCGACTGATGGAAAGGTAACGATTGAATTTTT
>NZ_JBKOTT010000077.1:0-4612 GCF_049737895.1 Streptococcus sp. CL8.13
CTTCATAGACTGCCTCTGGACTCTTGGTAACAGCTGCATAAGCTAGTAGTTCTCCCTCTTCCAAGGCTACGTAGGCTTGACCTGAGATAATATCTTCAATAATAATATCAGCATTTGGATAGCCATTTTGCCACTGGTCACTACCAGCATCTGCTAAACATTTTTTAGCATCCTCCATCACCTGCATGATGGCATCTACTTCATTTGGAAAAGCTAAACGAATTTCCATCTTTTCTCCTCATTTCTGACTAGTTTCTCCCATCATAGCATAATTTAAGTCTTTCTACAAGCAGTTAAAACTTGACTTTCTATTTCTATTATTTTATAATCTAGTTATTAAAACTAGATAAAAAGGAGTTGAAAATGAAAACTACCTTTTCCTACCCAAAATGGGCAGAAATTCCAAATATTGACCTCTATCTGGACCAGGTTTTGCTTTATGTCAATCAGGTCTGCGCCCCTATCAATCCTGATAAAGACAAGGGCCTGACAGCATCTATGGTCAATAACTATGTCAAACATGGTTACCTGACAAAGCCTGACAAGAAAAAATACCAACGCCAACAGATTGCACGTTTGATTGCTATCACAACCCTCAAGTCTGTATTTTCTATTCAAGAAATAGCACAGACACTGAATACTCTACAAACTCAAGCAAGTTCAGACCAACTCTACGATGCTTTTGTAAACTACATGAACCAAGGAATTGATCCAGCTAACCCCATTATCCAAACCAGCTGCCAAACCGTTAAACTCTATCACCAAACTCTAGACTTAATCGATCATACTCAAGAGGAGGTAATCCAATGAACACTAGTCTTAAACTCAGCAAACAACTCAGTTTTGGAGAGGAGATTGCTAATAGCGTGACCCATGCCGTAGGTGCAGTCACAATGCTCATCTTACTCCCTATTTCATCCACCTATAGTTACGAAGCACACGGATTTTTATCCTCTATCGGCGTTTCCATTTTCGTCATCAGTCTCTTTCTCATGTTCCTCTCATCCACCATTTACCACTCTATGGCCTATGGTTCGACCCACAAATACGTCTTGCGAATTATTGACCATTCTATGATTTATGTGGCTATCGCAGGCTCTTATACGCCCGTCGTCTTGACCTTAATGAATAACTGGTTTGGCTATCTGATTATTGCCATCCAGTGGGGAACGACCATCTTTGGTATTCTCTATAAAATCTTTGCTAAAAAGGTCAATGAGAAATTCAGCCTTGCTCTTTACCTGATTATGGGCTGGTTGGTTCTAACTATCATTCCTGCCATCATCAGTCAAACGACACCAATTTTCTGGAGTCTCATGGTAACTGGCGGACTCTGTTATACAGTTGGGGCTGGATTTTACGCCAAGAAAAAACCTTATTTCCACATGATTTGGCATCTCTTTATCCTAGCAGCATCTGCCCTCCAATACATCGCTATTGTTTATTACATGTAAAAAAGTTGAGAAATTCAATCTCAACTTTTTTCTTTACACATATTAATAAAGTACTGGTGCAAGCGCACATCATCAGTCAATTCTGGATGAAAAGAAGTTACCAACATATTTTTTTCTTGGGCTGCAACGATTTGATTGTCAACTGTTGCTAGAATTTCTACATCTTCTCCAACACTACTGATAATCGGACCGCGAATAAAAGTCATTGGAATCTGACCGACTCCCTTACATTCTGCTTCCGTGTAGAAACTTCCTAATTGGCGCCCATAGGCATTGCGCTCGACCACCATATCCATAGTTCTTAGATGACTCTCTTCCTGAGAAGTAATTTCCTTAGCTAAGAGAATCAAGCCTGCGCAAGTACCAAAAACGGGAAGTCCAGAAAGTATGGTTTCTCGAATGGGAATCAGCATGTCCTGCTCACGTAAGAGCTTGCCCATGGTTGTAGATTCCCCACCAGGTAGTATTAAACCCGCCAAGTCACTCTGATATTGTTGAAAATCATCTAAATTTCTGATTTCAACACTCTCGACACCTAATTGATCTAGCACTTTTGCATGTTCTGCAAAGGCCCCTTGCAAGGCCAATATTCCGATTTTCATCTATTTTCCTCGCTCAGCCATGAGGATTTGGATCTCATTTTCATTGATACCAACCATGGCTTCTCCTAGATCTTCAGAGATTTGAGCTAGGATCTGAGGATTTCGGAAATTAGTTACCGCTTTGACAATGGCACTCGCTCGTTTAACAGGATCTCCTGACTTGAAAATACCTGAACCGACAAAGACACCCTCTGCCCCTAATTGCATCATCAGCGCAGCATCTGCTGGCGTTGCAACACCTCCAGCAGCGAAATTTACAACTGGCAATTTCCCATGTTCATGGACGTATTGAACCAATTCTACAGGGACTTGTAAGTCCTTGGCGGCAACATAAAGTTCGTCCTCACGTAGGTTTTGAATGCGGCGAATTTCCTGATTCATCATACGCATATGACGAACAGCTTGAACAATGTCTCCTGTCCCTGGTTCTCCTTTTGTACGAATCATAGAAGCACCTTCAGCGATACGACGCAAGGCTTCACCCAAGTCCTTAGCCCCACAGACAAAAGGAACTTGGAATTCTTTTTTGTCCACATGGAAACGGTCATCAGCTGGAGATAAAACCTCACTCTCATCGATATAGTCAATTTCAATAGCCTCTAAAATCTGAGCTTCAACAAAATGTCCTATTCTGACCTTGGCCATCACTGGAATACTAACTGCTTCTTGGATTTCCTTAATCATCTTTGGATCACTCATGCGGGAAACCCCACCAACTGCACGAATATCAGCCGGAATCCTCTCCAAGGCCATAACAGCTGCCGCACCAGCAGCTTCAGCGATACGGGCTTGTTCAGGGTTCTGAACGTCCATGATAACCCCACCCTTGAGCATCTGCGCCAAGTTTTTATTTAATTCATAACGATTTTCAGTCATTTCTTTTATCCTCATCATTTGTATTGGTAGCTACCATTTCATTTTAAGTTAGATTAGAATGAATCACAAGATAAAAAAAATGCAATTGTATGGGTACATATTGACTAAAAAACTATCTGACCTTAACTTAAGGCCAGATAGTTCATCAAATTTTATTTTTCAGCTGTAAGTGCAGCCATTGTGATGTAGTTGTATGGTTTGTTGAAGTGTGGCAAGAAGAATAGGTCTGTCAATGCCAATTTATCAATTGTCACATGCTCTTGAATAGCAAGTGAGAACATGTGAATTCCCATACTAATCGCAGGGTCATGTGAAACCATTTGTGCACCAAGAATTTCACGACTATCTTTGTCAAAGACAATCTTGATGGCTACTTCATGGTTATCATGTTTCATGAATTCTGGTTTTTGAAGATCGTTAAAGCCTGTTTCAGTTGCGTTGTAACCAGCAGCTTTCGCTTTTTCAAGAGTCAAACCAGTTGAAACCATGTGAAGACCGTAGATTGAGATACCGTTTGAACCTTGAACACCGATTCCTTCCAATTCATGTCCACAAGCATTGTAAGCACCAACAATACCAGTACGAACTGCGTTTGAAGCAAGTGCGATGTAGCTTGTATCTTTACGAGCGTTGTCATAAACAGTCGCACAGTCTCCAACAGCAAATACACCAGGAAGTGAAGTTTCTTGTTTCTTGTTTACAAGGAAAGCACCGTTACGGAAGAGTTCAATCTTACCATCAGCAAGAGCAGTATTTGGACGGAAACCAACTGCAAGGATAACCATATCCACATCGAAAGTTTCTTTATCAGTAATCAAGCGTTCAACTTTACCGTCACCCTCGATTGCTTTAACAGTTTGACCAAGAGCCAAGCGAATGTTGTGGTCTTCCAAGTTCTTCGCCATCATTTGTGTGAAGTCTCTGTCATAGTAACCGTTCAAAACAGTATCAACGATATCAACAAGGACAACTTCTTTTCCAAGACGCTCAAAGGCTTCAGCAAGTTCAACACCGATGTAACCACCACCAACAACGGCGATACGGTCGAGGTGTTGGCTCTTGTCAGCAAGTTTATTGATAACTTCTTCAGCATTTTGGTACAATTTCACGAATTGTACGTTTTCAAGAGTTGCTTTAAATTCGCGGTTTCCTTTAACAATTTCAACACCTTCGATTGGTGGCAAGATTGGTGTAGAACCTGTAGCGAAAATCAATTTCTCGTATGATTCTTTGTGCTCTTTCCCTTCAACTTCTGCTGTAACTACTTTGTTATCATAGTCGATTGAAAGAACTGGTGAGTTCATGTAAACCTTAGCACCTTTAGCTTCCAATTTTTCTTTATCAGAATAGAACAAGCCTTCAGCACCGTCAATTTGTTCACCGATCCAAAGGGCCATTCCACATCCTAGGAAAGAGATGTTAGAGTTTTGGTCGAATACAACGATTTCGTTCTCATTGCCAAAATTATCCAACATAGTATTAATACATGCTGTACCAGCGTGGTTAGCACCAACTACAACGATTTTACTCATAGAAAAATTCCTACCTTTAATTAAAAATTTACTCTTCTAGTATAACATTTACTGTTAGCGTTTACAAGAGTTTAGCTAATTTTCCCGATTTTTTTGTAAAAAAATGTAAATAATCTGTATTTTATCAGCCATTTTTACAATTACTCTT
>NZ_JBKOTT010000078.1:0-4601 GCF_049737895.1 Streptococcus sp. CL8.13
CCATGGAGGAAGACCGCAAGAGTTACTTCTTCATTGATGTTCAAGCGCGTGGGGAATACCCAAATTACGCAAAGAAGCAGTGGGAGCGTGAGGGAATTAAGATTCAAATGACGTTAGAGGATTTGGACTTGTTGAAGAATCATACTGTTGACTTTGTTTCCTTCTCTTACTATGCGAGCCGAGTGGCCTCAGGGGATCCAGAAGTGAGGAATATGACCGCTGGAAATGTCTTTGCCTCTATCAAAAATCCTTATCTGGAATCCTCTGAATGGGGTTGGCAGATTGACCCATTGGGACTTCGTATCACCCTCAATGCCATCTGGGATCGTTACCAAAAACCTATGTTCATCGTAGAAAATGGACTCGGTGTTATAGACACGCCAGATGAAAATGGCTATGTAGCGGATGACTATCGAATTGCTTATTTAGAGGCCCACATCAAGGCTATGCGAGATGCCATTTACCAAGATGGGGTTGACTTGCTCGGTTATACGACTTGGGGATGTATCGATTTGGTTTCAGCTGGAACAGGCGAAATGAATAAGCGCTATGGTTTTATCTATGTGGATCGAGATAATGCAGGAAATGGGACTCTCAAACGTAGCAGAAAGAAGTCCTTCTATTGGTACAAGGATGTCATTGCTAGCAATGGTGCAAGCATTGAGTAGAGCACATTTGTTCACTATTTTTATAAAATCTTCTCCCTACTTTATAAGATGTGAAAAAGAGTTCAACTGGAACTCTTTTTTTGCTATAATGAGGGGAGAAAAATCAGACAGGAGAATAAGATGTCAGAAGCATTATTTTTACAATCAGTTATGCAAGAAAAAATCTGGGGTGGAACCAAGCTACGTGATGAGTTTGGCTACGACATCCCAAGTGAAAAAATCGGAGAATACTGGGCCATCTCAGCTCATCCAAATGGAGTCTCTAAAGTTTCCAATGGTCGTTTTGAGGGGACAGACCTAGCTACTTTGTATGCAGAACACCGTGAATTGTTTGGCAATCGTCCAGAACCTGTATTTCCACTGTTGACCAAAATCCTCGATGCCAACGACTGGCTCAGCGTCCAAGTTCACCCAGACGATGCTTATGGACTAGAGCATGAAGGCGAACTCGGAAAAACAGAATGCTGGTACATTATCGCTGCGGATGAAGGTTCAGAGATTATCTACGGTCACAATGCCAAGTCAAAAGAAGAACTCCGTCAGCAAATAGAGGATAAGAACTGGGATGATTTGTTGACCAAAGTACCTGTTAAGGCTGGAGATTTCTTCTATGTACCAAGTGGAACCATGCACGCCATCGGTGCAGGTATCTTGATTCTTGAAACCCAACAATCTAGTGACACCACCTATCGTGTCTATGACTTTGACCGTAAGGATGATAATGGTAACTTACGTGAACTTCACCTTGAAAAATCTATTGATGTCTTGAACATTGGTGAACCTGCAAATAGCCGTCCTGTAACAGTCAAAGCTGATGATTTACGTTCAACTTTACTTGTCTCTAATGATTTCTTCGCAGTCTACAAGTGGGAAATTACTGGAAAAGTTGACTTCGAAAAGACAGCTGACTACAGCTTGTTGAGTGTCTTAGATGGTCAAGGTCAACTGACTGTTGACGGGAAAAACTATCCAATCCAAAAAGGTAGCCACTTTATCCTACCAAGTGATGTTGAAACTTGGACTCTGGAAGGGCAAGGTTTGGAATTGATTGTTAGTCATCCATAAAAAAGAAAGGGCCTGAGTTTATGACTCAGGTCCTTTTTGATTACATAAATTGGGCGATGAAGACCACGATGATGATGATTGGAATGATGAAACGAAGAAGGAAGAGCCAGACTTGGAACAGTCCCTGTTTCCATGCCGTTTCATCAAGATGGAGTTCCTCCATAGCAAGTGTCTTCTTAAAGATGTAGCCAGTAAAGAGTGAAAGGCAGAGAGCTCCAAATGGCATGAGGAGATTGGAAACCAAGAAGTCCATAGCGTCAAAGAAGGTCTTCCCAAAGATGTGAACATCCGCCATGACACCGTAAGATAGGGCTGAAGGAATTCCAAATACGAAGGTCAAGATTCCTAAAATAGCACTCCATTTGGCACGTTTGCTGTTATTCTGATTGGTGATATTTCCCACATTGATTTCCAGCATCACGACAGATGAAGTGACTGTCGCAAAAAGGAAGAGCAAGAGGAAGAGGATGTAGAAAATGGTTCCAAAAGGCATCTTGTCAAAGAGTTGAGGCAAGACGATAAAGAGCAGGCTAGGTCCCCCTTCAGACTGGATATTGAAGGCTGACATGGCTGGGAAAATGGCTAGACCTGCCATGATGGATACCGAGATATTCATGGCTACGATGGAAATCCCTGACTGGACCAGATTGGTTTTCTTATCCAAATAAGAAGCATAGGTCAACATGGCTGTAACCCCTAGTGAGAGGGCAAAGAAAGATTGTCCCAGAGCATAGAGGAGACCAGCACTTGTCAGCTTAGAGAAGTCTGGTTTGAGGAAGTAAAGAACCCCTTCCATGGCATTTGGCAAACTGAGAGAGCGCCCAATGATGACAACAAAGATGATAAAGAGCAGGGGCATCATGACTTTCGAAGCTCTTTCAATCCCTTTTTGAACCCCACGTGATACAATAAAGATATTCAATAAGATAAAGGCTGCTTGAGCTCCTAGAGCAATGTCTGGATTTGAAATGATTGAAGTAAATAACTGAGCGTAATCCCCCGTTCCACCAATTTGGAACAATTTTCCAAACTCAATGCCTAGATAAACCAGAATCCAGCCCCCAATAACACTGTAGAAAGATAAGAGGATAAAAAGGGCAAAGGCACCAATCCAACCGATAAAGTTGTACTTACTATTCTTGCCGAGTTTTCCAAAGGTTTTGATTGCTGAAACACCAGCACTTCGGCCGAGGGCAAATTCTGCAAGCAAAAGGGGGAAACCGATTAGAATAGTGGAGATGAGAAAGACTAGTAAAAAGCCTCCTCCACCGTTAGCAGCAGTCATATAGGGAAACTTCCAAACGGCACCAAGTCCGATGGCTGATCCAGCAGATGCTAGGATAAAGCCCAGTTTAGAACCCCATTGCGATTTTTCAGACATAGTTAAACTCCTAAAATTAGTATTACAAAAGAAAAAGCTACTGCCCTTGGCAAATAGCCTCATAAGTACTCAAAATGAGCCTTTCTTTTGATTGATAGACTTGACTATCCTATCATGTTTTCTAAGGTCTGTCAAGAAAACCATTTTCATGTTATGATAAAGTAAAAAAAATTCGCAAAAACGCTTGACTCTAACCTAAGGGGAGGGGTTATACTATCATTGTAAGGAGGAAATCATGTACCATATAAAAGAAGCTGCGCAGCTTTCGGGCGTCTCTGTCAAGACCCTACACCACTACGATAAGATAGGACTTTTGGTTCCTTTAAAGTCGGAAAACGGCTATCGAACCTACAGTCAGGAGGATTTGGAACGCCTTCAGGTTATTCTTTATTACAAATATCTAGGTTTTTCTTTAGAAAAAATAGCAGAGCTATTAAAGGAAGAAAGGACAGATTTATTGCCCCATCTGACCAGACAGTTGGACTATTTGACTCGAGAAAGGGAACATCTGGATACCTTGATTTCAACCTTGCAAAAAACCATTAAAGAACAAAAAGGAGAAAGAGAAATGAGCATTCAAGAGAAATTTGCTGGATTTAACTACCAAGACCATCAAAAATACCACCAAGAGGCGGTAGAGAAATATGGACAAGAAGTCATGGACCAAGCGCTGGAGCGCCAAAAAGGTCACGAAGACGAGGCTACAGCTGCCTTCAACCAAGTTTTTCAAGCTTTGGCACAAAATCTTCAAGCTGGTCTACCTGTAACAGCAACCGAAAATCAAGAAGAAGCCACTAAACTCTTGCAAGCCATCCGTACTTATGGATTTGACTGCTCTATTGAGGTATTTGGTTATATCGGTAAAGGCTACGTCTACAACCCAGAATTTAAGGAAAACATTGACAAATTTGGACCTGGAACAGCCCAGTACACATCAGATGTCATTGCCTATTATGTCCAAACTCAGACAAAATAAAATCGGAGGAGCATTCTTCCGATTTTTACTAAATTCAAGCACTATTTGCTTAATAATTTTTCTACCACATTTAGTTTTCGCATGGTCAAATCTACATTAAAAAGCTTTTCAAGATAGTTGGTATGGAGTTTCTTTTGTTTAGCAGTTCTAGGGAGATAGAGGTAAAGACAATGGTTACCGATACAAATTTCTTCTTCACCGTAATCAATTTTCAATTTTTCTAAAGGGAGACTTTGAATAGATTCTTGATAAAAAATCACATGTATACGGTCATAAAGATAGTGTTCTCCAAACGGGTTTTCTTGGACAATTTTTTTAAAATCACTTTTGTTCTTGATAACCATTTTTAAGTCGGCCCCAATTTTTTCCTTTATCAGAGTATGAACACATTCTCGTATTTCTTCTAAATCTAAATCACTTTCAAGAATGATATTCCCACTTTGAATATAGGTTCGAACGTGTTGAAAACCAGCTTCTGTTAAAATATCTACCAAATAAGACATTTTCGGGA
>NZ_JBKOTT010000079.1:0-4575 GCF_049737895.1 Streptococcus sp. CL8.13
ATTGGATTTGAGAATACAACGTCCAGCCTTATTGCCGAACGTGCTGGAGTGTCAGAAGGAACTGTTTTTAGTTACTTTAAAACAAAGGAAGGTATTTTAGAAGCCATTTTATCTACTTTTCTAGAACAGGTTATTCCAGAAGTGATTGCGGATTTCTCAGAAAAAAAATTCACAGTAGATCAAGAAACTTTTCCCTTCTTTTTAAAAAGTATTGTTCGAGATAGGCTCTTTTTCATTCAGGAGAATCAAATGCATGTTAAAATTCTCTTGGGGCGTTCTTTTATTGATAAAAATCTTTCTATTCAGTTAGGAAATATTATTGTTCAATCTATAATAGAACCAATTAGCCCTGTTTTAAATCAATTTAAAGAAAAAGGACTTATTCTAAATTGGTCAAATGAAAGAATTGTTCGTTACATTTTAGCATTGAGTTTTTCTTATCTTATTCCCATGATGTTGAATGATGAAGGAACTATAAACATAGATGAAGCAGTTGATGAGATTGTTGAATGTTTGTCATCTGCCCTAATGAAAGTAAAATAAATTCTGATGTTAAAACTCACTGTTAATGGTGAGTTTTTTGGATTCAACATAAAAATCCCCAATCGAAGCGATTGAGGATTAAGCAAATGAATCTTAAACAATACCTTGGGCAATCATAGCGTTTGCTACATTTTCAAAGGCAGCAATGTTAGCTCCTGCAAGGTAGTCTTTATCAAGACCATATGTTTCTGAAGTTGTTTTAGCTGTATTGAAGATGTTTGTCATGATGTCTTTGAGACGTCCATCAACTTCTTCACGAGTCCATGAAAGGCGAAGACTGTTTTGGCTCATTTCAAGGGCTGAAACGGCTACACCACCGGCATTGGCAGCTTTGGCAGGTCCGTAGAAAATACCATTTTCTTTGTAAACTTTGATGGCATCAAGGTCGCTTGGCATGTTGGCACCTTCAGATACACAGATAATGCCTTGAGCAACTAAGCGTTTAGCTGCTTCACCGTTGATTTCGTTTTGAGTCGCACATGGAAGCGCAATGTCATAGTTTCCAGCGTAAGTCCATACAGAACCTTCGTGATATGTTGCAGTTGCTTTTTCAGCAGCATACTCAGTCAAACGAGCGCGACGTTTTTCTTTAACATCAACCAATAGATCGAAGTCGATACCATTTTCATCGATGACATAACCATTTGAGTCAGATACAGAGATAACAGTTGCACCAAGTTCAGTTGCTTTTTGAAGCGCGTATTGAGCAACGTTACCAGAACCTGAAATGACCACTTTCTTACCAGCAAAGCTATTACCGTTAGCTTTGAGCATTTCTTCAGTGTAGTAAACCAAACCGTAACCAGTTGCTTCTGGACGAATCAAGCTACCACCAAACCCAAGAGGTTTACCAGTCAAGACACCAGCATCAAATTGGTTAAGACGTTTGTATTGACCGTAAAGGTAACCAATTTCGCGTCCACCTACACCGATATCACCAGCAGGTACGTCAAGTGATGGTCCGATGTGTTTTTGCAATTCAGTCATGAAGCTTTGGCAGAAGCGCATCACTTCAGCATCTGTTTTACCTTTAGGATCGAAGTCTGATCCACCTTTACCTCCACCGATTGGAAGTCCAGTCAAAACGTTTTTAAAGATTTGTTCAAATCCGAGGAATTTCAAAATCCCTTGGTTTACAGTTGGGTGGAAACGAAGTCCGCCTTTGTATGGTCCAACAGCTGAGTTGAATTGAACACGGTAACCGCGGTTTACTTGAACTTTTCCATCACGGTCAACCCAAGGAACACGGAAAGAAATCACGCGCTCTGGTTCAGTAATACGTGCCAAGATATTTTCTTCGATATACTCAGGGTGTTTTTCAAATACAGGTTCTAAAGTGTTGAAAAATTCTTCAACAGCTTGGAGGAATTCAGCCTCGTGCCCGTTACGAGCTTTTACAGTTTCAAACACGCTTTGGATATATTCTTTAGCAGATGTCATATCGTTCTCCTTAAATTCTAATTTAATTATGTGTGTCATTATAGCAGAATTTTTTTTAACTGTAAAGAGAAAAAACAAAAATTTTCTAAAAATTCTATCAATTTAGTTTTGAGACTTTTTGAAAATAGATAAAAAACGAACCTTTTTCTTGTAAATATCTTTCTCAAAGAGAAAATCTG
The DNA here is from genome assembly GCF_049737895.1 of Streptococcus sp. CL8.13. The sequence goes on from NZ_JBKOTT010000079.1 coordinate 2,163, forward strand.
AAAATATGGTATAATATTAGCAATAAAAGGAATCTGGAGGATTAGAATCATGGTATCAACGAAAACACAAATTGCTGGTTTTGAGTTTGACAATTGTTTGATGAATGCGGCGGGTGTGGCTTGTATGACGATAGAGGAGCTAGAAGGGGTTAAAAACTCAGCAGCGGGAACCTTTGTCACTAAGACAGCGACCTTGGAATTTCGTCAGGGAAATCCTGAGCCACGCTATCAAGATGTTCCACTTGGTTCTATCAACTCTATGGGATTACCGAATAATGGCTTAGACTATTATTTGGACTATCTTTTGGATTTACAGGAAAAAGAGCCAAACCGAACTTTCTTCCTATCTCTAGTCGGCATGTCTCCAGAGGAAACCCATACTATCTTGAAAAAAGTCCAAGAGAGTGATTTTCGTGGTCTGACTGAGCTAAACCTCTCCTGTCCAAATGTTCCAGGAAAACCTCAGATTGCCTATGATTTTGAGACAACAGACCGGATTTTAGCAGAGGTGTTTGCCTACTTCACCAAACCTCTTGGAATTAAATTGCCACCATATTTTGACATTGTTCACTTTGACCAAGCGGCAGCTATTTTCAACAAGTATCCGCTCAAGTTTGTCAACTGTGTTAACTCTATCGGAAACGGCCTTTATATAGAAGATGAGTCTGTCGTTATTCGTCCTAAAAATGGTTTCGGTGGCATTGGTGGCGAGTATATCAAACCGACTGCTCTAGCTAATGTTCACGCCTTTTATCAACGTTTAAATCCTCAAATCCAAATCATCGGAACAGGTGGCGTGTTGACTGGTCGTGATGCCTTTGAACATATCCTCTGTGGAGCAAGTATGGTGCAGGTGGGAACCACCCTTCACAAAGAAGGCGTCAGTGCTTTTGACCGCATTACCAATGAACTGAAAGAAATCATGGCGGAAAAAGGGTACGAGAGCCTAGAAGATTTCCGTGGGAAATTGCGGTATATTGACTAAATTCATTAAAAAATCAGAAGAAAGGAGAGAAGATGCTAGCTATTGAAGAAAGCCAGAAGTTGACTTTATCAAATTTACCTAGCCTGAGCCTTTTTACAGGGACAGATCAGGGTCAGTTTGAAGTGATGAAGAGTCAAGTGTTGAAACAGATTGGTTATGATTCTGCCGACCTCAACTTTGCCTACTTTGATATGAAAGAAGTAGTTTACAAGGATGTGGAACTGGAGTTGGTCAGTCTTCCTTTCTTTGCGGATGAAAAAATCGTGATATTAGACCATTTTGTTGATATCACGACTACTAAAAAACGCTTTTTGACAGATGATGAGCTCAAGTCATTTGAGGAATACTTTGACAATCCTTCACTAACAACCAAGTTGATAATCTTTGCAGAAGGAAAGCTGGATAGCAAAAGACGGCTGGTAAAATTACTTAAGCGTGATGCCAAGGTCTTTGATGCAGTAGAAGCAAAAGAACAAGAATTGCGCCAGTATTTCCAAAAGTGGAGTCAGAAACAAGGTCTGCAGTTTGCCAATCATTCTTTTGAAAACCTCCTTATCAAATCTGGTTTTCAATTTAGCGAAATCCAGAAAAATCTCCTCTTTTTACAGTCCTATAAGGAAGACTCTGTTATCGAGGAAGAGGATATTGTCAATGCTATTCCCAAGACCTTGCAGGACAATATTTTTGATTTAACTCAGTTTATTCTGACTAAAAAGATGGATCAGGCGCGTGACTTGGTTAGAGACTTGACCTTGCAAGGTGAAGATGAAATCAAACTGATTGCAGTCATGCTAGGACAATTTCGGACTTTTACTCAGGTGAAAATTTTGGCGGAGTCTGGACAAACAGAATCGCAGATTGCAAGTAGTCTAGGAAGTTTTCTCGGACGCAATCCAAATCCCTATCAAATCAAGTTTGCGCTGAGGGATTCACGAGGACTTTCCTTGAGCTTTTTGAAGCAAGCTATTTCTTATTTGATTGAGACAGACTATCAGATTAAGACAGGTCTTTATGAAAAGAGTTTCCTTTTTGAAAAGGCACTTTTACAGATTGCTAGTCAGGTCAATTGACATTTTTTTGAAACTACAACCTGCGTCAAGATTATCTTGTCGTGGGTTTCTTGCTGATTTGCTTGTTTTATACTCAATGAAAATCAAAGAGCAAACTAGGAAACTAGCCGCAGGTTGCTCGAAGCACTGCTTTGAGGTTGTAAATAAGACTGACGAAGTCAGCTCAAAACACTGTTTTGAGGTTGTGGATAGAACTGACGAAGTCAATTACATATACCTACGGCAAGGAGACGTTGACGAGGTTTGAAGAGATTTTCGAAGAGTATTATTAGAAAGTATTTCAGTGATTTCTTCATCTATAAGCAAAAAACTTGAAAAAAGTGAATGTTTGCGTTATCATTTTCATATAGAAAGAAAA
>NZ_JBKOTT010000080.1:0-4560 GCF_049737895.1 Streptococcus sp. CL8.13
ACAAACTATTTTGTATTCGATGGAAACCTAGATATTCACTTGCTAAGGGAGGAGCTAAGTCAACTTGGCTTGACTAACATGCACCTGATAATTCCATCTAAACTATCTACGTTAATGGCTATCTTTAGTAACGGATTTCAGTTAATCAGTCTATTGATTTTCATCTTAACCTTTGTAGCACTGACTTTAATTAGTCAAATTAGCCAATTACGGTCGTCGGGCATTCGCCTCATTTCAGGAGAGAAACGGTGGTCCATTTTCCTTAGACCAGTTGGTGAGGATTTGAAAGGGATAGCTGTTGGTTTCAGTTTAGCTGGCGTGCTCGCCATTCTTATGCAAAAAATTCTGTCGCTTCCAACGCAATCCCTAATGACCATAGGAGAAGGCTTGCTCAGTTATAATCTCATCTTGTTGTCGATCTCCCTGTTTTTCGCTCAACTCTTCGCAGTTGGGATAAAAAAGATACACCTGATGCAGATTATAAAAGGGCAAGTGCCTGTCAGAGGAATCATTAGTTTGATTTTAATCGGTCAACTATTAGCGATTATTATTGTAACGCTGGGAATAGGGAGTAGCTTAAAGTATTCCCAAGCCTGGCAACAGCATCGGATTGGACAAGAGGTTTGGAGTCAGGAAAGGCAACTGACTATCCTATCAATCAGCCGTGAAGGAACGAGTCCTGGTTTTGATGAACAAGCTCAAAGGAAATTCAGAACTTGGTATCAATTGATGGATCTGGCTGTTTCAGAACAAAAGGCTTTCTTATCTAGACACCAGTTAATTGACCGTACTTTGCAAAATGGCATGGCTTCCTCCAAAAACTTGGCAACCTCTACAGAATGGCATGATTACAGCCCGAATGGCAATGTCCTTATCGTCACACCGCAATACTTGAAGCGTCAAAACATTCCTGTAGATACAACTATTGAGCAAAAGATGAATCACCTTGATGTAGGGGAGTTTGTCTTATTGCTGCCTGAACACCTCCGTTCAGAGGAAGAACATTATAAATCTGTTTTTGAAGACGACTTAACCAGTCGCATGTCTAGTCAAGATGAACGACAGCAAATGACTGCTACGGTAGGTTATTTGGAATCAGGTCAGGATCGTTTTGTGTATAATACGACCCCTATTTCTTACCAGCAGTTTTTGAAAGATCCAATCATCATTGTTATAACACCCCAATCAACTGGTCCACAGTCCGTTTTGTTTTGGGTAGACGCAGTACAGAACTACGTTCTCTTTAATCAATTGTCTGATGCCCAGGAGCTTATCCAGAGACAAGGCATTGAAAATTGGGTCTCAGAAATGCAAACAGGTTACCACAACTACATCACATTATTGGATAATATCCAGAGGGAACGTTGGGTAATGCTAGCAGGAGCTGTGCTTGGGATTGCAACTTCAATCTTGTTGTTTAACACTATGAATAGGCTCTACTTTGAAGAATTTAGACGTGCCATTTTTATCAAACGCATTGCAGGTCTCAGGTTCTTAGAAATCCATCGCACTTATCTCTTTGCTCAACTGGGTGTGTTTTTACTGGGATTTGTTGCGAGTATATTTCTTATGGTAGAGATAGTAGTTGCTTTCTTAGTCTCGTTACTCTTTACTGGTCTATCTCTTTTACAGTTACATGTACAAATGCAGAAAGAAAACAAGATGTCCATGCTTGTTTTGAAGGGAGGTTAATATGATTGAACTTAAACAGGTGAGTAAATCTTTTGGAGAACGAGAGTTATTTTCGAATCTTTCAATAACATTTGAGGCTGGAAAAGTCTATGCCTTAATTGGTTCAAGTGGTAGCGGAAAAACAACCTTGATGAACATGATTGGGAAATTAGAATCTTATGATGGCACGATTTTTTACCGAGGTAAAGACTTGGCCAATTATAAATCGAGTGATTTTTTCCGTCACGAATTGGGCTACCTCTTCCAGAACTTTGGCTTAATTGAAAACCAAAGTATTGAAGAAAACCTTAAGCTAGGTCTCATTGGTCAAAAGTTGAGTCGGTCGGAACAGCGGTTGAGGCAGAAGCAGGCTTTAGAACAGGTCGGCCTGGCTTATCTTGACCTAGATAAGCGCATCTTTGAGTTATCGGGCGGAGAATCGCAACGGGTTGCCTTGGCAAAAGTTATCTTAAAGAATCCACCCCTTATTCTGGCGGATGAGCCAACAGCTTCAATAGACCCAGCAACCTCTCAGTTGATTATGGAGATTTTGCTATCTCTTCGAGATGATAATAGGCTAATCATTATCGCAACACATAATCCGGCAATTTGGGAGATGGCTGATGAAGTGTTCACGATGGATCGTCTGAAATAAAAATCCTTTAAACTGCAAAAAATCTTAATAATTGAAAGTTTGGTAGATGATATTTTGCAATTTTCTCTCAGAATCAATAATAGTGTAGGAGAGATTTTCCTCCTACAACCGTTTCAAAAGAAATATTTACCCATTGGGAGAAGATGTTGCAGTGGATAATGTGTTACTCACTGAAAAATATAATTTTCAACTAAAAGATTTTGAAGGATTCATTTCAAAATAAACAATAATTAAAGAATAAGAAAAATCCTCCGTTTCAAAGAGTAGGGAACTCTTTGTGACAGAGGATTTTTTCTATAGGGCTTTAGCAGCTGCAATTGCGGCTTCGAAGTTTGGTTCAGAGTTGATATTGTCCACGTATTCAACGTAGCGAATCGTATTGTCGGTATCAAGGACAAAGACTGCGCGTGCCAATAGGTGCCACTCATTGATTAAGAGAGCATAATCACGTCCAAAGGAATGGTCGAAATAGTCTGAGAGCATGATGGCATTTTCAATACCTTCAGCACCACACCAACGTTTTTGGGCAAAAGGGAGGTCCATTGAAACAGTCAAGACAACCGTATTATCCAGTCCAGCCAGTTCTTCATTAAAACGACGCGTTTGAGTTGAGCAGATGCCTGTATCGATAGAAGGCACGACACTCAAGACTTTTTTCTTTCCATCAAAATCAGCCAGAGATTTTTTAGAAAGGTCTGTTGTAGTGAGAGAAAAATCAAGCGCCTTGTCGCCGACTTGTAGTTGTTTACCTGTAAAGCTCACAGGATTTCCGAGAAAAGTTACCATAGGATACTCCAATCTTTTTTCTTCCATTTTAGCTGAAACAGCCGGAATTTTCCAATGATTTGACCGGAAATATGGGCATAGAAAAAACGCCAGCTCATGTGAGAATGACGTTTTTCAGAGGCTTATACTCAATGAAAATCAAAGAGCAAACTAGGAAGCTAGCCGCAGGTTGCTCAAAGCACCGCTTTGAGGTTGCAGATAAAGCTGACGTGGTTTGAATTTGATTTTCGAAGAGTATTATTTTGCCAATCCTTCAGCAATCTTATCAAGGTTGTATTTCATCATGTTGTAGTAGCTATCGCCTTCTTTACCTTGTTCTGCGATAGAGTCAGTAAAGATTTGTGCGTAGATTGGGATGTTTGTGTCTTGTGAAACAGTCTTCATTGGACGGTCATCCACACTTGATTCTACAAAGAGTGAAGGAACTTTTGTTTGGCGAAGTTTTTCAACCAAGGTCTTGATTTGGTCAGGTGTTCCTTCTTCTTCAGTGTTGATTTCCCAGATATAGGCACTTGGGACACCGTAGGCTTTAGAGAAGTATTTGAAGCATCCTTCGCTGGTTACGATCAATTTCTTCTCAGCAGGGATGTTGTTAAATTTCTCTTTAGCTTCCTTGTCAAGTTTGTCTAGCTTATCAGTATATTCTTTGAGATTTTTTTCGTAGAATTCCTTGTTGCTAGGGTCTTTAGCGCTCAATTGTTTTGCGATATTCTTAGCAAAAATAATCCCGTTTTCAAGGTTAAGCCAAGCGTGTGGATCTTCTTTGCCTTTTTCGTTTTGACCTTCAAGGTAGATAACATCAACGCCTTCGCTGACTGCAAAGTAGTCTTTGTTTTCAGTTTTCTTAGCATTTTCTACCAATTTTGTAAACCAAGCATTGCCACCTGTTTCAAGGTTGATACCATTATAGAAAATCAAATCAGCTTGAGAAGTTTTCTTAACGTCTTCAGGGAGTGGTTCGTATTCGTGTGGGTCTTGACCAACAGGAACGATACTGTGAAGATCAATCTTATCACCAGCAATATTTTTAGTAATATCAGCGATGATTGAGTTTGTAGCAACAACTTTTAGTTTTTGACCAGAAGCTGCATCTTTTTTTCCGCTAGCACATGCTACAAGAGCAATGACAGAAAGAAAAAGAACGAGTAATGTACCTAATTTTTTCATTAGATCCTCCAATTTATTGGGGTTTTGCCCCTTATTTTAACAAATGTTTATTTTTCAGTTTCAAATATCGTTGTTTTGGAGCGATAAAGAAGCTAATGAGAAAGAAACTAGCGGCTGTAAGCACGATACTAGAACCTGCTGCAACGTTAAAGCTATAGCCGATAAAGAGTCCCAAAACTGAAGCTGTAGCTCCAAAGGTTGAGGAAAGGAAAATCATGCTTTTCAGGCTATTAGCATAGAGATAAGCAGTTGCAGCTGGGGTAATCAGCATGGCTACAATC
>NZ_JBKOTT010000081.1:0-4378 GCF_049737895.1 Streptococcus sp. CL8.13
ACAAGTACTTTAGCTCTGTCTTTTTATATCACGATTGATTATGTAGCTTCTGAGAATTCGATGGTGGTCTCTGAGGATGGTTTGTCCTGTCAACCGACGAAAACATTGGATCAGATCCGTATAGAAGATTATTCTTGTGTGATTTTGCCAGGAATGGTAAATATAGGTCCTACTCTACAAGATGAGAAATTGATCTCGTTTTTGAGAAGTCTTAATGAGCAAGATATCCTAATTGCAGCCATTTCTTCAGCGCCCCTTTTATTGGCGAAAGCAGGCTTGTTGAACGACACGAAATTTACAGGTGGAATTTGGCAAAACTTCTTTGACTATTTTGAATTTCTTCCACGTGAGAATTTCCAACCGAAAGTTCTTGTCCAAGATAAACAAATCATTACGGCTATCGGTTTTGCACATCAAGAGTTTGCAAGAAAAGTGATTTTCGGTTTAGGGTTGGCAGAGAATACGGACAATTATTTTAAAGAACAGAACGAGTATGCTGAAGAGGATTTGATATTTACTCTATCAGATGAAGAGTTTAATCAAGTGAAGCAGAGTATAGAAAACAGCCTCTAAAGATTTACATGAAAATTATAGAAAGGAACAAAGGTGTTCAGGGAATTGAACACGGGTTCCAGAATTTCTAACTCAATATAAAAGAAAGGAATTGAACCCGACCTAAATTCTCGGAAAAAAGATAAATCTGTCTAGGAGCATCGCTCCAGCGTCAGATTTCCTATTTTTCAGTCGAATTTTACGGTCTTGGTATCTTGTATGAACAATACTGAATTTTATGATCGTCTGGGGGTGTCAAAAAACGCTTCGGCAGACGAAATCAAAAAGGCTTATCGTAAGCTTTCGAAAAAATATCACCCAGATATCAATAAGGAGCCTGGTGCTGAGGAAAAGTACAAGGAAGTTCAGGAAGCTTATGAGACTTTGAGTGACGACCAAAAACGTGCTGCCTATGACCAATACGGTGCTGCTGGAGCCAACGGTGGTTTTGGTGGAGCTGGTGGTTTCGGCGGTTTCGATGGGGCAGGAGGCTTCGGTGGTTTTGAGGATATTTTCTCAAGTTTCTTCGGCGGAGGCGGTGCTTCGCGCAATCCAAATGCTCCTCGTCAGGGGGATGACCTCCAATACCGTGTGAATTTGACCTTTGAAGAAGCTATTTTTGGAGCTGAAAAAGAGGTTAAGTACAATCGTGAAGCAAGCTGTAGTACATGTAATGGCTCAGGTGCTAAGCCAGGAACAAGTCCAGTCACTTGTGGACGCTGTCATGGCGCTGGTGTCATTAACGTCGATACACAAACTCCTCTTGGTATGATGCGTCGCCAAGTAACCTGTGATGTCTGTCATGGTCGCGGAAAAGAAATCAAAGATCCATGTACAACATGTCACGGAACAGGGCATGAAAAACAAGCGCATAGCGTACATGTCAAAATTCCTGCTGGTGTGGAAACTGGTCAACAAATTCGGCTAGCTGGTCAAGGTGAGGCAGGATTTAACGGTGGACCATACGGTGACTTGTATGTAGTAGTTTCGGTGGAAGCCAGCGATAAGTTTGAACGTGAAGGAACGACTATCTTCTACAATCTCAACCTCAACTTTGTCCAAGCAGCTCTTGGTGACACAGTAGATATCCCAACTGTTCACGGCGATGTTGAATTGGTTATCCCAGAGGGAACTCAGACTGGTAAGAAATTCCGTTTACGTGGTAAGGGAGCTCCGAGCCTTCGTGGCGGTGCAGTTGGTGACCAATACGTTACAGTTAATGTCGTAACACCGACAGGCTTGAACGACCGCCAAAAAGCAGCTTTGAAAGAATTCGCAGCTGCAGGCGATTTGAAAGTCAATCCAAAGAAAAAGGGCTTCTTTGACCATATTAAAGATGCCTTTGAAGGAGAATAATACTCTTCGAAAATCTCTTCAAACCGTGTCAACGTCGTCTTGCCGTATATATGTGACTGACTTTGTCAGTCTTATCTACAACCTCAAAACAGTGTTTGAGCAAGCTGCGGCTAGTTTCTTAGTTTGCTCTTTGATTTTCATTGAGTATAAATCAAATACTTTCCCAGACTTTCCGCCGTAATGAAAACACCTGAAACCGTTTGATTTCAGGTGTTCGGAAACTTTGAGACCTAGGCTCAAAGTTTAGGTATGGAACTTCGAAGAAGGTCGCTACCGTCCGTCATTACTTAAGGAAAGTCTTAAAAAATCTATAAACTAAAAAGAGCCAATTGGCTCTTTTTACTTATCTTCCATTTCCTGTGTTTCTTTGATAACAGCTAGTCTAGTCTGGATATCTTTTTCCAAGACCTTAAACTTGTAAGTCAGGTCTTCTTGGTATTCCTTGATGAGTTCTTTTTGTTGGTCGATGATTTGCAGGCTGTTTTGGATAATATCCACATCATCCTTGATAGCTTGAACGCGGTCAGTGGTATTCAAGACTTCATCTGTGATGGTTTGACGATTTTTTGTGACCAGATAACTTCCGGCTGCAGCTCCTGCAAATAGCAATAGATTGGATAATTTCATGGTAACTCCTTAGGCATTTTTGATGATTTCAGCGACTTGAGCAAGTTTGTCAAAGTCTGGTTCGTGGGCGATAAAATCAATCTTGAGGTCATCGTCCGCACTGTAGCGAGGCACGAGGTGAACGTGAGTATGAAAGACGGTTTGACCAGCGATTTCTTCACAGTTGGCAATGATATTCATACCAGCAGCCTTAGTGGCTTTCATGACTTTTTGAGCCACTTTTGGCACTTGGGCAAAGAGTTGGCTAGCGCTAGTAGCGTCCATCTCCAAAAGATTGCGATAGTGTTCCTTTGGCACGACCAAGGTGTGTCCTGGTGTTACTTGAGAGATATCAAGAAAGGCAAGAACCTGCTCATCTTCGTATACTTTTGAAGCAGGAATTTCCCCTGCGATGATTTTACAAAAAATGCAATCTGACATAAAATCTACCTCTACTGTATTGAATTTTGATATAATATAGCTACATTATACCAGATTTGGAGAAAATATGTTAGAAATTAAAAACCTGACAGGTGGCTATGTTCATGTCCCTGTCTTGAAAGATGTGTCCTTTACTGTTGAAAGTGGGCAGCTGGTCGGTTTGATTGGTCTCAATGGTGCTGGGAAATCGACGACAATCAATGAGATTATCGGTCTGTTGACACCTTATAGTGGCTCCATCAATATCAATGGCTTGACCCTGCAAGAAGATGCGACAAGTTACCGTAAGCAAATTGGCTACATTCCTGAGACACCTAGCTTGTATGAGGAATTGACCCTCAGAGAGCATATCGAAACGGTTGCTATGGCTTATGGTATTGAGCAGAAAGTGGCTTTTGAGCGAGTAGAACCTTTGTTAAAAATGTTCCGTTTGGATCAGAAATTAGATTGGTTCCCTGTTCATTTTTCAAAAGGGATGAAGCAAAAGGTCATGATTATCTGTGCTTTTGTGGTGGATCCGAGTCTTTTCATCGTGGATGAGCCTTTCCTTGGTCTTGATCCGCTGGCTATTGCAGACTTGATTCAGCTTTTGGAAGTGGAAAAGCAAGAGGGTAAGTCCATTCTCATGAGTACCCATGTGCTGGATTCGGCGGAGAAGATGTGTGATGCCTTTGTCGTTCTTCACAAAGGGGAAGTGCGTGCTAAGGGAAATCTCCTGCAACTGCGTGCAGCCTTTAATATGCCTGAGGCTAGTTTGAATGATATTTACTTGGCTCTAACCAAAGAGGAGGAGCTATGAAAGACTTGTTTTTAAAGAGAAAGCAGGCTTTTCGTAAGGAGTGTCTTGGTTATCTGCGCTATGTTCTCAATGACCACTTTGTCTTGTTCCTGCTTGTCTTGCTGGGTTTTCTAGCCTACCAGTACAGTCAACTCTTGCAAGATTTTCCTGAAAATCATTGGCCCATCCTTTTGTTTGTAGGAATTACCTCTGTTTTACTGTTGCTTTGGGGAGGAATTGCCACCTATATGGAGGCTCCAGACAAGCTCTTTCTCCTAGTTGGAGAAGAGGAAATCAAGCTCCATCTTAAGCGTCAAACTGGCATTTCTCTAGTCTTTTGGTTCTTTGTCCAGACCCTTTTCTTGCTGTTATTTGCGCCCTTATTTTTAGCCATGGGTTATGGCTTGCCTGTTTTTCTGGTCTATGTGCTTTTATTGGGAGTAGGTAAATATTTCCTCTTTCGTCAAAAGGCCAGCAAATTTTTCACTGAAACTGGACTAGACTGGGATTATGTCATTTCCCAAGAAAGCAAGCGCAAGCAAGTCTTGCTTCGCTTCTTTGCCCTCTTTACGCAGGTCAAGGGAATTTCAAACAGCGTCAAGCGTCGTGCCTATCTGGACTTTATCCTAAAGGCTGTTCAGAAGG
>NZ_JBKOTT010000082.1:0-4360 GCF_049737895.1 Streptococcus sp. CL8.13
ATCCTGACATTCTCAAACATGTTTAACGATAGTGTTGGTGCTATCAACACTCAAGTATTGCCAATCTTGGCTAAATTCCTTCCTTTCCTTGATGGTGCTCTTATTCCTTGGAAAACAGACCCAACTTGGACTAAGATTGCCTTGATTATGATGCAAGGTTGGCTTGGATTCCCATATATCTACGTTTTGACCTTGGGTATCTTGCAATCTATTCCTAACGACCTTTACGAAGCAGCTTATATTGACGGTGCTAATGCTTGGCAAAAATTCCGCAACATCACTTTCCCAATGATCTTGGCTGTTGCTGCACCTACTTTGATTAGCCAATACACCTTCAACTTTAACAACTTCTCTATCATGTACCTCTTCAATGGTGGAGGTCCTGGTAGTGTCGGAGGGGGAGCTGGTTCAACTGATATCTTGATCTCATGGATCTACCGTTTGACAACAGGTACATCTCCTCAATACTCAATGGCGGCTGCTGTTACCTTGATTATCTCTATCATTGTCATCTCAATCTCTATGATCGCATTCAAGAAACTACACGCATTTGATATGGAGGACGTCTAAGATGAATAACTCAATTAAACTCAAACGTAGACTGACTCAAACCCTTACTTACCTCTACTTGATTGGTCTATCAATCGTGATTATCTATCCACTGTTGATTACCATCATGTCAGCCTTTAAAGCAGGTAACGTCGCAGCCTTTAAACTTGATACTAACATCGACTTCAATTTTGATAACTTTAAAGGACTCTTTACTGAAACTCTATACGGTACTTGGTATCTCAATACCTTGATCATCGCCTTGGTTACCATGGCGGTTCAAACAAGTATCATCGTACTTGCTGGTTATGCCTACAGCCGTTACAACTTCTTGGCTCGTAAACAAAGTTTGGTCTTCTTCTTGATTATCCAAATGGTGCCAACCATGGCCGCTTTGACAGCCTTCTTCGTTATGGCGCTTATGTTGAACGCCCTTAACCACAGCTGGTTCCTCATCTTCCTATACGTTGGTGGTGGTATCCCGATGAATGCTTGGCTCATGAAAGGCTACTTCGATACAGTGCCAATGTCTCTAGACGAATCTGCAAAACTAGACGGTGCAGGACACTTCCGTCGCTTCTGGCAAATTGTTCTTCCACTTGTTCGCCCAATGGTTGCCGTACAAGCTCTCTGGGCCTTCATGGGACCTTTCGGGGACTACATCCTCTCTAGTTTCTTGCTTCGTGAGAAAGAATACTTTACTGTTGCCGTTGGTCTCCAAACCTTCGTCAACAATGCGAAGAACTTGAAGATTGCCTACTTCTCAGCAGGTGCTATCCTCATCGCCCTTCCAATCTGTATTCTCTTCTTCTTCCTACAAAAGAACTTTGTTTCAGGACTTACAAGTGGTGGCGACAAGGGATAATATATCCCCGCCACCCTTTTCTTATTGCTACAAAATATATACTAACAACAAGCAATTTATCCCCTAGACTTGAAATAAAGCACATTTCTCTATATAATACTCATATAGAAAACACCTTTTAGAAAGATACCTATGCTTCCATATCCATTTTCCTATTTTTCAAGTATTTGGGGATTTCGTAAGCCCCTGTCCAAACGTTTCGGACTCAACTGGTTCCAACTTCTCTTTACCAGTATCTTCCTTATCAGCTTATCTATGGTACCTATTGCCATCCAAAACAGCTCGCAGGAGACTTATCCGCTAGAAACCTTTATCGATAATGTCTATGAACCATTGACAGATAAGGTTGTACAGGATCTCTCTGAACACGCTACAATTGTTGATGGCAAATTAACTTATACTGGAACAGCTAGTCAAGAGCCTTCTATTGTGATCGGTCCAAGTCAAAGCAAGGAATTACCTAAGGACTTGCAACTGCATTTCGATACGAATGAGCTCGTCATCAGCAAAGAAAGTAAAGAACTGACCCGTGTCTCTTACCGAGCGATTGAGACTGAGAGTTTCAAAAGTAAAGACAGCTTGACCCAAGCCATTTCTAAAGACTGGTACCAGCAGAATCGTGTCTATATCAGTCTCTTTCTAGTTCTCGGTGCGAGCTTCCTCTTTGGTTTGAATTTCTTTATCGTCTCTCTAGGAGCGAGTCTTCTCCTTTATATCACTAAGAAATCACGCCTCTTTTCATTTAGGACCTTTAAAGAGTGCTACCATTTTATCTTGAACTGTTTAGGATTACCAACTCTGATTACACTTATTTTGGGACTCTTTGGCCAAAATATGTCAAACCTCATCACTGTACAAAACATTCTTTTTGTTCTGTATCTGGTCACTATCTTTTATAAAACGCATTTCCGTGATCCAGATTACCATAAATAGGAGATTTTTATGCCCGTTACGATTAAAGACGTGGCCAAGGCTGCTGGTGTTTCACCTTCAACCGTAACCCGTGTTATTCAAAACAAATCAACCATTAGCGACGAAACAAAAAAACGTGTTCGTAAGGCTATGAAGGAGCTCAATTACCACCCCAACCTCAACGCTCGTAGTTTGGTAAGCAGTTATACCCAAGTTATCGGCTTGGTGCTTCCTGACGACTCAGACGCCTTCTATCAAAATCCTTTCTTCCCATCTGTCCTCCGTGGTATCGCCCAAGTCGCCTCTGAAAACCACTACGCCATTCAGATCGCGACAGGTAAAGATGCCAAAGAGCGTCTTAAAGCTATTTCTCAGATGGTCTATGGTAAGCGTGTAGATGGTTTGATTTTCCTCTATGCCCAAGAAGAGGACCCTTTGGTTAAGTTAGTAGCAGACGAGCAATTTCCTTTCCTTATCTTAGGTAAATCTCTATCTCCCTTCATTCCACTTGTCGATAATGACAATGTCCAAGCTGGTTTTGATGCGACAGAGTATTTCATCAAAAAAGGATGCAAGCGAATTGCCTTTATCGGAGGTACTAAGCGACTCTTCGTAACACAAGACCGTCTGACAGGTTACGAGCTAGCTCTAAAACAATACCAACTTCCTCTCGATACTAATCTGACTTACTTTGCTACTGAATTTCTTGAAGATAATGGTTATCGCTTTAGTAGACTTCTCTTCAAACACGATCCAAATATTGACGCTATTATTACCATTGATAGTCTCCTTGCTGCAGGGGTCTGTGATTACATCGCAAAACACCAACTGGATGTCCCTGTCCTCAGCTTCGACTCAGTCAATCCCAAGCTCAACTTGGCAGCCTATGTCGATATCAATAGTTTGGAGCTTGGTCGTGTTTCCTTTGAAACTATTCTCCAGATCATCAATGATGCTAAAAGCAATAAACAAATTTGTTATCGCCAGTTGATTGCCCACAAAATTATCGAAAAATAAAAACCAGCTCGAGCTGGTTTTTTTGATCACTAATTATCTGTTTCAACGAACCGTCCCAAAATATGAACATTCTCCGAGACAGAGACAAAGGCGCTTGGATCCACCTGTTTCATAATCTGTTTAAATTCATTAAACTCTGCACGTGTAATGACAGTGATTAAAACTGCCTTTCTTTCGTGATTATAGGTTCCTTCTGCATCGTGGATCATGGTTGCACCGCGGTGCAATTTTTTATGGATTTTTTCAATTACCTTCTCTGGATGATTGGTCACAATCATGGCCTGCATCCGTTTTTGCTTGGTAAAGACAGCGTCTGTGACACGGCTAGAGACAAAGATGGTAATCATAGAGTAGAGAGCGTATTCCCAACCAAAGGTCAAGCCTGCTATCAGCATGATGGTCCCATTTACCAAGAAAGAAATACTACCAACATTCTTACCCGTTTTCTTGCGAATAGTCAGGCTGACGATATCCGTCCCACCACTGGAGATATTGTTTCGAAGAGCAAAACCAATCCCCAAGCCCATGACAACACCCCCAAAAAGGGCATTGATAATGGGATCCTCCGTCAAGGTCGCCACAGGGACAAACTGGATAAAGAAGGAACTCATGGATACCGTTATAAAGGTAAAGACGGTGAACTTATGCCCAATTTGATACCAAGCCAAGACCATCAAAGGGAAATTAATGGCATAGAAGGTCAACGAAATCGGGATATGAAAACCAAACCAGTGATTACTCAAGGCAGAGATAATCTGTGCCAGACCTGTCGCACCACTCGAATACACATGACCTGGTTGGAAAAAGAAATTGACCGCTACTGCTGATAAAAATCCATAGACCAGAGAGGCCGAAATCTTCTCATCATACTTTTCGCGAGAGATACTTTGTAAGACACGTAAAATTTTTATCTGATGAGCAAAGCGGCGCAGATAATAGCGCCACCGCTTAATTCGTTTTGCTTGTTTCATCTTCTTCTACTTGTAAGCTGAGTTCCTCTAGTTGTTTGAGAGCTAC
>NZ_JBKOTT010000083.1:0-4250 GCF_049737895.1 Streptococcus sp. CL8.13
ACAAAAAGATCATGAAAAGATTAGAAGATTTATAGAGAGGGTAAAGCATGGCATATCAAGAACCAAATAAAGATGGATTTTACGGAAAATTCGGCGGACGTTTCGTCCCAGAAACATTGATGACAGCAGTTTTGGAGTTGGAGAAGGCCTACCGTGAAAGTCAGGCAGACCCAAGTTTCCAAGAGGAATTGAACCAACTCTTGCGCCAGTATGTGGGACGTGAAACTCCCCTTTACTACGCAAAAAACTTGACCCAGCATATTGGCGGAGCCAAGATTTATCTTAAACGTGAAGACCTTAACCATACAGGGGCCCACAAGATTAACAATGCCTTGGGACAAGTTCTTCTGGCTAAACGCATGGGTAAAAAGAAAATTATTGCTGAAACAGGTGCTGGTCAGCATGGTGTAGCAACTGCAACAGCTGCAGCCCTCTTTAACATGGAATGTACCATCTACATGGGTGAGGAAGATGTCAAACGCCAAGCCCTCAATGTCTTCCGTATGGAGCTTTTGGGAGCTAAGGTTGAAGCCGTAACAGATGGTTCGCGCGTGCTCAAGGATGCGGTCAATGCAGCCCTTCGTTCATGGGTGGCTAATATCGACGATACCCATTATATCCTTGGTTCTGCCTTGGGGCCACATCCTTTCCCAGAAATCGTTCGTGACTTCCAAAGTGTCATCGGTAGAGAAGCTAAACAACAGTACCGTGACTTGACAGGTCAAGATTTGCCAGATGCCCTAGTAGCCTGTGTTGGTGGTGGTTCTAATGCCATCGGGCTCTTCCATCCATTTGTAGAAGATGAGTCTGTAGCTATGTATGGGGCTGAAGCGGCTGGACTTGGTGTGGATACGGAGCACCACGCAGCTACCTTGACCAAGGGGCGTCCGGGTGTTCTTCACGGTTCTCTCATGGATGTGCTCCAAGATGCCCATGGTCAAATTCTTGAAGCTTTCTCGATCTCAGCAGGTTTGGACTATCCTGGTATCGGTCCAGAACACTCTCACTACCACGATATCAAACGTGCCAGCTATGTTCCTGTGACAGATGAGGAAGCCTTGGAAGGGTTCCAACTCTTGTCTCGTGTGGAAGGGATTATCCCAGCTTTGGAATCTAGCCATGCCATTGCCTTTGCAGTGAAATTGGCCAAAGAACTTGGACCAGAAAAGTCCATGATAGTCTGTCTATCAGGTCGTGGGGACAAGGATGTGGTTCAAGTCAAAGACCGCTTGGAAGCAGATGCAGCAAAGAAGGGAGAAGCTCATGCCTAAGACACTAACAGAAAAATTGAATGCTATCAAAGCAGCTGGAAAAGGAATTTTTGTTCCCTATATCATGGCTGGAGACCACGAGAAAGGTTTGGATGGTCTAGCTGAAACAATACACTTTTTAGAAGATTTGGGTGTCTCTGCCATTGAAGTGGGCATTCCCTTTTCAGACCCTGTTGCAGATGGACCTGTTATCGAAGAAGCTGGCTTGCGCAGTTTAGCCCACGGGACCTCTACCCAGGCTTTGGTTGAAACATTGAAAACCATTGAAACAGAGGTTCCACTTGTCATCATGACCTACTTCAACCCCCTCTTTCAGTACGGTGTGGAGAACTTTGTCAAAGATTTGGAAGATACAGCGGTTAAGGGCTTGATCATTCCAGACCTGCCTCATGAGCATGCCAACTTTGTAGAACCATTTTTGGCAGACACAGACATCGCCTTGATTCCCCTAGTTAGTTTGACGACAGGGATTGAGCGTCAGAAAGAGTTGATTGAAGGGGCAGAAGGATTCGTCTATGCCGTTGCCATCAATGGGGTGACAGGGAAATCTGGCAATTACCGTGCAGATTTGGACAAGCACTTGGCACAATTGCATCAAGTGGCCGACATTCCAGTCTTGACAGGTTTTGGCGTATCTAGCCAAGCCGATGTAGAACGCTTTAATGCGGTATCAGATGGAGTTATCGTTGGTTCGAAAATCGTAAAAGCTCTCCATGAAGGAGAGCCAATTCAGGACTTTATCAAACAAGCAGTAGCTTACCAAAAATAATCACACAAGTAGCGAGTAAGAGGAAAGGCACGAAAGGAAGTCTTTCCTTTTTATTTTGCAGGAGAAAGGCTAGAATTCCCGTCGCAGAAGCAAACTGAATCAAGATAAGTAACTCCGTTACGCTAAAGATGAGAGCACAAGAAGCTAAAAAGAGAAAATCCCCTGCGCCCATGCGGATATCGATAAAATGAGCCACAATTCCAAGGACAAGGAAGAGGACCATGACTAGATTCCAGCCAGAGAAAGCCATGAGGATTAGGTGAAAAGTCAGCCAGACTAGTAAGGGATATTCCTGATGACGGAAGTCGTAGATGCCCAGAGTCAAACCAGCAGTGATTAGGATGACTTGCCCCAAGGAAAGCCAGCCCCATGACCAAGCCAGAAAGAGGAGTCCTAAACCTAGTTCAAAGAGGGCATACCAAATAGGATAAGGAGCCTTGCAGTAGCGACAGCGAAAGCGATTGAGCACCTGCGAGAGAATAGGAATCAAATCTAAGGGACGCAAGCGAGTCTGACAGGAATCGCAGTGACTAGCAGGTTGGATAATAGATTGCTCTGGAAAACGGTCAATGACCAAACCAAGAAAGGAAGCGAGAATGCTCCCAACAAGAAAAAAATAAATATCAATCATACTTATCTATTCGTAAAAAATAGGAGAAGTAGTATAATGGAGAAATATAGATAAGGTGGTGAGGTCAAGATGACAATTCGTTTTGAAGAAAATGTGAGCACAGAAAACGCTCAGCTCGTATGTCAATGGTCCAACTCCCTTGGCAAATCCTTTCAAGAACAATGGATGGGGCCAAAGATTCCTTTTCCACTGACCCTTCAAGTCTTGCAAGATTTGGAAGGAATCTTTTCAATCTTTGAAGGACAAGAGTTTGTGGGGCTTATCCAGAAAATTAGGCAAGAAGACAGCAATCTTCATATCGGGAGATTTTTTATCAACCCCCAGAAACAGGGACAAGGCTTAGGTAGCCAGGCTTTAAGAAAATTTGTTAGTTTGGCCTTTGAAAATGGAGACATAGATACTATTTCTCTAAATGTCTTCGAGGCAAATCAAAGAGCTCAGAATCTTTACCAAAAAGAAGGATTTGAAATCGTTCAAATGGTTGAAGCACCTATACGAAAATACATCATGAAAAAGGGGAGATAGAAGCAGACAAAGTCTTTTCCTGTTTTATGTAGATGTTTACACATGAAAATTGAAGTATTTTCAAAAGCTAATTGGAGTGATTTTATTCATGATGGGATAAATGATCTGGCCAAAAATGATTGAGAAATAGTTGCTAAAAAAGCGTTTGCATGATACTATATATTGAAAGGAGGTGATAATATGGTAGAACAAAGAAAATCAATTACCATGAAAGATGTTGCTTTAGAAGCAGGAGTTAGTGTTGGAACAGTTTCACGTGTGATTAATAAAGAAAAAGGCATTAAAGAAGTAACTTTAAGGAAAGTTCAAAGGGCTATAAAAACATTGGACTATATCCCTGATAATTATGCTCGAGGTATGAAAAAGAATAGAACAGAAACTATCGCTTTGATTATTCCGAGCATATGGCATCCATTTTTTTCGGAGTTTGCCTATCATGTTGAGAAAGAGTTATTAAAATATAATTATAAATTATTTATTTGTAACGCTGATAGCGATTCACAAAATGAAATCGAATATATCGAAATGTTGAAACAAAATAAAGTGGATGGAATTATTGGTATTACATATTCTGATATTGACAAATATATTTTATCTGATTTACCGTTTGTAAGTATAGATAGACATTTTTCGGAAAATGTATGCTATGTTACTTCAGCAAATTACAAAGGAGGACAAACTGCAGCAGAGGAACTGGTTAGAAGGGATAATAAGCACCTTGCTTTTATTGGTTCAATTAATATGTATGAGAATGAGACTATACTCAGAAGTAAAGGATTCAGAGAAAAAGCTAAGGAATTAGGAGTAGATGTCTATAATTTTGAAATGAAAGAACCTTTAATAAATCCTGAAGATCAGATAAGAATTTTTTTGCAATCTCATAAAGAAATTGATGGTATATTTACAATAAATGATATGATGGCTCTGAGAGTTATTAGTGTTATGAAAGAACTGGGGAAAATAGCACCTGATGATTACCAGATAATTGGGTTTGATGGTTTAAAAACTTCTGTCGATCAATCTTATCTAGTGTCTACAATAGTTCAAGATATTG
>NZ_JBKOTT010000084.1:0-4200 GCF_049737895.1 Streptococcus sp. CL8.13
ACCGTTTATTTTTGTGTACAATAGTGCTATGAAAATTTTAGTTACATCGGGCGGTACCAGTGAAGCCATCGATAGCGTCCGCTCTATCACTAACCATTCTACAGGTCGCTTGGGCAAAATCATCACTGAAACCTTGCTTGCTGCAGGGCATGAAGTTTGTTTAATGACGACAAAACGAGCTGTGAAGCCAGAAGCCCATCCCAACCTAAGTATTAGAGAAATTAAAGACACGAATGACCTTTTTCTTGAAATGAAAGAACGGGTTCAGGATTATCAGGTCTTGATTCACTCAATGGCTGTTTCTGACTACACTCCTGTTTATATGACAGGGCTTGAGGAAGTTCAGGCTAGCTCCAATCTAGAAGAATTTTTAAACAAGCAGAATCATCAAGCCAAGATTTCTTCAACTGATGAGGTTCAGGTTTTGTTCCTTAAAAAGACACCCAAAATCATCTCCCTAGTCAAGGAATGGAATCCTGCTATTCATCTGATTGGCTTCAAACTGCTGGTTGATGTCTCTGAAGATTATCTTATCGAGATTGCCCGAAAAAGTCTTATCAAGAACCAAGCAGACTTAATCATAGCAAATGACCTAACTCAAATATCAGTAAATCAGCACAGAGCTATCTTTGTTGAGAAAGATCAGCTTCAAACAGTTCAGACTAAAGAAGAAATTGCAAAACTCCTCCTTGAAAAAATTCAAGCCTATCATTCTTAGAAAGGAAAGCTATGGCACATATTCTCTTGGCTGTAACGGGCTCAATCGCCTCTTACAAGTCGGCAGATTTAGTCAGTTCTCTAAAAAAACAAGGTCATCAGATCACAGTCTTAATGACCCAGGCTGCTACAGAGTTTATCCAACCTTTGACACTACAGGTACTCTCACAGAATTCTGTCCACTTAGATGTCATGAAGGAACCCTATCCTGAACAAGTCAATCATATCGAACTTGGAAAAGAAACTGATCTATTCATCGTGGCCCCTGCAACAGCTAACACTATTGCAAAACTAGCCCATGGTTTTGCGGACAACATGGTAACTTGTACGGCTCTAGCCTTGCCAAGTCATATCCCAAAACTCATCGCACCTGCTATGAATACAAAGATGTACGACCATCCAGCAACTCAGGCTAATCTGAAAACATTAGAAACCTACGGCTATCAGCTGATTGCTCCAAAAGAATCCCTACTAGCTTGTGGAGACTATGGACGAGGAGCTTTAGCCGACCTCACAATTATTTTAGAAAGAATAAAGGAAACTATCGATGAAAAAACGCTCTAACATTGCACCTATTGCTATCTTTTTTGCAACCATGCTCGTGATTCACTTTCTGAGCTCACTTATCTTTAACCTTTTTCCATTCCCAATCAAACCGACCATCGTTCATATTCCTGTCATTATTGCCAGCATTATTTACGGTCCACGAGTTGGGGTTACACTTGGATTTTTGATGGGGCTTCTTAGCTTGACAGTTAATACGATTACGATTCTACCTACAAGCTACCTCTTCTCACCATTTGTACCAAACGGAAACATCTACTCAGCTATCATTGCCATCGTCCCACGTATTTTGATTGGTTTAACTCCGTATCTAGTCTATAAACTGATGAAAAATAAAACTGGTCTGATTCTAGCTGGTGCCCTAGGTTCACTTACCAACACAGTCTTTGTACTTGGTGGAATTTTCTACCTTTTTGGAAATGTTTTTGATGGTAATATCCAAAAACTCCTAGCAACTGTTATCTCAACAAATTCGATTGCCGAATTAGTCATTTCCGCAGTTCTAACCCTAGCCATTGTTCCAAGACTACAGACTTTGAAAAAATAAAAACATCTCCACTTTCAAGCTTGAAGGTGGAGATGTTGCTCTATACAGTTTCTTTTTAGTGAAATCTTTACTAACTTTTAACAAAAAAACGACCTATAAACTCAAGTAAATCCTTGCTTTATTGTCTTGTTTATTGTACTATACTAGTGTATATACAGATAAAAAGGAGATTCTTATGAATATACGGAAAAAAACACAATTTATGACAATGACTGCCCTTTTAACGGCTATTGCAATTTTGATTCCAATTGTTATGCCTTTTAAGATTGTCATTCCTCCTGCTTCTTACACTTTGGGAAGCCACATCGCTATTTTTATTGCCATGTTCTTGTCGCCCTTGATGGCTGTTTTTGTCATCCTAGCCTCTAGTTTTGGATTTTTGATGGCTGGCTATCCAATGGTTATCGTATTTCGAGCTTTTTCCCATATCTTTTTTGGGACTCTAGGAGCTCTTTACCTACAAAAATTCCCCGAAACCCTTGATAAACCAAAAGCTTCCTGGATTTTCAACTTTGTGTTAGCGCTTGTCCATGCCCTTGCTGAAGTATTGGCCTGTGTCATTTTTTATGCAACTTCCGGTACCAATGTAGAAAATATGTTTTATGTTCTATTTGTGCTAGTTGGATTTGGTACAATTATCCATAGTATGATAGACTATACATTAGCACTAGCTGTTTATAAAGTGCTTCGAAAACGCCGTTAAAAGGAAGAACTATGACAAAAAATCGCAAACAAGCCCTGCTCCAACTCTTGAAAGAAGCTCCTAAAGCCCTCAACGGCCAAAGTTTGGCGGAACATTTTCATGTCACACGTCAGGTCATTGTACAAGACATTGCAATTTTGAGAGCCGATGGCGCTCCTATCCTATCCACTAATCGTGGCTACGTCTATAAGCAAATTGATACCAATCCTTATGTTCACAAACTTTTCAAAGTGAAACATGAAGTTGAAGAAATCGGTCAAGAACTCCTTGCTATCGTAGATAATGGTGGACGTGTTCAAAATACCTTGATTGACCATCCCGTTTATGGAGAAATTGAAACCTTGCTTAAACTGTCTTGTCGCAGAGATGTGCAACATTTTCTAGAACAAGTCGAACATTCTGACTTTAGACCTCTGTCTGAATTGACAGATGGCATCCATTACCACCTAGTCGAAGCTGAAACACAACAAGACCTCCGCTATATCGAGGAGGCCTTGGATCAGCTCGGTTATTTAGTAAAAGACTAGAAAATTTTCTTTTCCCAATCGTCTTCTGTACGGCGAGGGTAAAAAAATTCAGATTTGTCAGGAGCTTCCATCATCTCCATCAAGGGTAACATATCATAGGCCAGATCCAAGTTTGGAATCTGGTCTTTTTGCACCCAAGAAACTTCTCCTTCATCTGAAGAGCGAAGGCTACCAGAGAACTCAGTCGCCTTATAACAAACGACAATATAGCGCCCACCTGTATCCAGAGGCCAATTTTTAATACCGACAAGTTGAGGATTTTGGATAGTCAACCCTGTTTCTTCATATATTTCACGAATGACAGACTCTGCGAAAGCTTCGCCATTTTCTACATGACCTCCAGGAAAGGCATAACCAGACCAGCGATTGGTTTCAGGAGAGCGATACTGCATAACCACGCGCTGAGTTTCGAGGTCTTCAATCAGACAAATGTTTGTTAAAATCGTTAATTGGGAACGGGACATATTTTCTCGCTTTCTAATTTATTAAATTTTCAGACTTGGTACCAGAGATTCTAGATTCTACTTTTTAAAATTATTTAGAATAAAATACCATTCGTTTTTCCTTTATAGGCTTTCCAAGTTCAAGTATTTTTTCTTGTCCATCAAAAGTAAAACCCATTTTTTGATAGAAAGCAATGGCTCGCTTATTATCTTTCAATACCCATAAGAAAATTTCAGAAAAATGATCAAGAGCAGTCAAAGCTACTTTCATTAACTTTTGTGCGATGCCTTTTCCATAATAGTCTTTTAAAACATATAAGGCAATAATTTCGCCAGCTTGAATAGTCTCATCACGAAAGTTGCCATAACTGATAAAACCAACTACCTTCATACCATCCATCGCAATCAATGTATTTTCTGGATACTTTTTACTAAAGAATCGACACCTTTCTAATGTCATTGTCTCCTGAAATTCTGCAGGCAAAAGGTCATCATAAGCCTCTCTCCACGTTTGCCAGTGAACGAGGGATTTACCTTCTATCTCTTCAGGAGTTTCCATTGATTTGATAATAACCGTCATTTACTTTCTTTTCCTTAATCCAACACCCTGACTTCCTTTGCTACTTTTTGTAGAAATTTTTGTCTTGTTGAACTTGTATTTACTTCACGGCCTAACTCTCCCAAGATTGAAACCCTCTT
>NZ_JBKOTT010000085.1:0-4110 GCF_049737895.1 Streptococcus sp. CL8.13
TCTGCGCGGTGTTCGTGTGGTCAAGTCCTTTGTCCAAGAAAAAGAGCAGTTTGCGAAGTTTACAGATGTCTCAGACGAGCTTCTTGGTCAAAACCTTTACATTGGTTATGCCTTTTCAGTAGTGGAACCCTTTATGATGTTGGTCGGCTATGGGGCGGTTTTCCTCTCTATTTGGCTAGTTGCAGGGATGGTTCAATCGGATCCATCGGTTGTTGGCTCCATTGCTTCCTTTGTCAATTACCTAAGCCAGATTATCTTTACTATTATTATGGTTGGATTTTTGGGAAATTCTGTCAGTCGTGCTATGATTTCTATGCGTCGTATTCGAGAAATTCTTGACGCAGAGCCAGCCATGACCTTCAAGGATGTCCCAGATGAAGACTTGGTCGGAAGTCTTAGCTTTGAAAATGTGACCTTTACCTATCCAATGGATAAGGAACCGATGTTGAAAGATGTGAGCTTTACTGTCGAACCTGGACAAATGGTTGGTGTCGTTGGAGCGACTGGTGCAGGAAAATCAACCTTGGCTCAATTGATTCCACGTCTCTTTGACCCACAGGAGGGTGCTATCAAAATTGGAGGCAAGGATATTCGAGAAGTGAGTGAAGGAACCCTGCGTAAAACAGTTTCTATCGTTCTCCAACGTGCCATTCTCTTTAGTGGAACGATTGCAGATAACTTGAGACAGGGTAAGGGAGATGCTACTTTATTTGAAATGGAGCGCGCAGCCAATATTGCTCAAGCCAGTGAATTCATTCATCGTATGGAGAAAACCTTTGAAAGTCCAGTTGAAGAAAGGGGAACCAACTTTTCAGGTGGGCAAAAACAAAGGATGTCGATTGCCCGTGGAATTGTCAGCAATCCACGTATTCTGATTTTTGACGATTCGACCTCAGCCTTGGATGCCAAGTCAGAGCGCCTGGTTCAGGAAGCCTTGAATAAGGACTTGAAGGGAACGACAACCATTATCATCGCTCAAAAGATTAGCTCGGTTGTTCATGCAGATAAAATCTTGGTTCTAGATCAAGGACGATTGATTGGTCAAGGTACGCATGCAGACTTGGTTGCCAACAATTCCGTTTACCGTGAAATCTACGAAACACAGAAAGGAAAGGAGGAGTAAAATGAAGACAGTTCAATTTTTTTGGAATTATTTTAAAGTCTATAAGCTATCATTTGTAGTTGTTATCCTGATGATTGTTCTGGCGACTCTTGCCCAAGCTCTCTTTCCGGTATTTTCTGGACAAGCGGTAACAGAGTTAGCTAATTTAGTTCAAGCTTATCAAAATGGCAATCCAGAACTTGTTTGGCAAAGCCTATCAGGAATCATGGTCAATCTTGGTCTGCTAGTTTTGGTTCTATTTATCTCCAGTGTGATATACATGTGTCTCATGACGCGCGTGATTGCAGAATCGACCAACGAGATGCGCAAAGGCCTCTTTGGCAAGCTTGCTCGGTTGACTGTTTCTTTCTTTGACCGCCGACAAGATGGCGATATCCTGTCTCGTTTTACCAGTGATTTGGATAATATCCTCCAAGCTTTTAACGAAAGCTTGATTCAGGTCATGAGCAACATCGTTCTATACATTGGTCTGATTCTTGTCATGTTTTCGAGAAATGTGACGCTGGCCCTCATCACTATTGCCAGTACACCAGTGGCCTTTCTCATGCTGATTTTTATCGTGAAAATGGCACGGAAATATACCAACCTCCAGCAGAAAGAGGTAGGGAAGCTCAATGCCTATATGGATGAAAGTATCTCAGGTCAAAAAGCCGTGATTGTGCAAGGTATTCAAGAGGATATGATGGCAGGATTTCTTGAACAAAATGAGCGCGTGCGCAAGGCAACCTTTAAAGGAAGAATGTTCTCAGGAATTCTTTTCCCTGTCATGAATGGGATGAGTCTGGTCAACACAGCCATCGTCATCTTTGCTGGTTCAGCTGTACTTTTGAATGATAAGTCTATTGAAACAAGTACAGCCCTAGGTTTGATTGTTATGTTTGCCCAATTTTCACAGCAGTACTACCAGCCTATTATTCAAGTTGCGGCAAGTTGGGGAAGCCTTCAGTTAGCCTTTACAGGTGCTGAACGGATTCAGGAAATGTTTGATGCAGAGGAAGAAATTCGACCTAAAAATGCTCCGACCTTCACTCAGTTGCAAGAAGGTGTTGAAATTAGTCATATTGATTTTTCATACTTGCCTGATAAACCCATTTTGAAAGATGTCAGCATTTCTGCTCCTAAAGGCCAGATGACAGCGGTTGTTGGTCCGACTGGGTCAGGGAAAACGACTATTATGAACCTCATCAATCGCTTTTATGATGTTAATGCTGGTGGGATTTATTTTGACGGTAAAGACATCCGTGACTATGATTTAGATAGTCTCAGAAGCAAGGTGGGAATTGTCTTGCAAGATTCGGTCTTGTTTAGCGGAACGATTCGAGACAATATCCGTTTTGGTGTGCCAGATGCTAGTCAAGAAATGGTTGAGGCAGCAGCCAAGGCAACCCATATTCACGACTACATCGAAAGCTTGCCTGATAAGTACGATACTCTTATAGATGATGACCAGAGCATCTTCTCGACAGGACAAAAGCAATTGATTTCTATCGCTCGAACCCTGATGACAGATCCAGAGGTTCTCATTCTCGATGAAGCCACTTCGAACGTAGATACTGTGACAGAAAGCAAGATTCAGCATGCCATGGAGGCAGTTGTAGCAGGCAGAACCAGTTTCGTTATTGCCCACCGCTTGAAAACCATTCTCAATGCAGATCAGATTATTGTCCTTAAAGATGGGGAAGTCATTGAACGTGGTAACCACCATGAACTCCTGAAACTAGGTGGCTTCTACTCAGAACTCTATCACAATCAATTTGTTTTTGAATAAGAAAAAAGTTGTCCGATGTGGGCAGCTTTTTCTTGTCCATAAAAAATTTTTATCACAGCCTTAAAAAAAACATATTAGACGAAAGACGTTTTGAGTGATATGATAGGACTATCGTTAATATTCGAAAGGAGAGACATCATGCCTAGAACGGTTGTAGGAGTTGCTGCAAATCTATGCCCCGTAGACGCAGAAGGCAAAAACATTCATTCATCTGTATCTTGTAGATTCGCAGAGAGCATTCGTCAAGTCGGTGGTCTCCCTTTAGTCATTCCTGTTGGTGACGAGTCCGTTGTACGCGATTATGTGGAAATGATTGACAAGCTTATTTTGACAGGTGGCCAAAATGTCCATCCTCAGTTTTATGGAGAGAAAAAAACCATCGAGAGCGATGATTACAATCTAGTCCGTGATGAATTTGAATTGGCGCTTTTGAAAGAAGCACTTCGTCAGAATAAACCAATCATGGCAATCTGCCGTGGTGTCCAACTTGTCAATGTTGCCTTTGGTGGCACCCTCAATCAAGAAATCGAAGGTCACTGGCAAGGACTACCTTTCGGAACATCTCACTCTATTGAGACAGTGGAAGGAAGCGTGGTGTCTAAGCTATTTGGAAAAGAAAGTCAAGTCAACTCCGTCCATCGTCAAAGTATTAAAGATTTGGCACCTAATTTCCGTGTAACTGCTATTGATCCAAGAGACCAAACCATCGAAGCGATTGAGTCTATCGACGAGCACCGCATTATCGGTTTGCAGTGGCATCCAGAGTTTCTGGTTAATGAAGAAGATGGTAATTTAGAATTATTTGAGTATTTATTGAATGAACTGTAACGACTGGAACATCTGTTCGTTATTTCTTTTATTATTTCAAAATTTTTGGAATGTGGGATTTTTACGCAAACGTTTGAATTCTGATAAAAATTGGAGAAATTCGACAAAAAACTTGAAAAAAACGAAGGTAAGCGTTATGATAGAAAAGAAGAAATATTGGAGGAATAACATGTCACATATTAAATTTGATTATTCAAAAGTTTTAGACAAATTTGTTGCACCACATGAAGTGGAATACATGCAATCACAAGTAACAGCAGCAGATGAATTGATCCGTAAAGGAACTGGTGCTGGTAGCGACTTCTTGGGATGGTTGGACCTTCCTGAAAACTATGACCGCGAAGAATTTGACCGCATCTTGAAAGCTGCTGAGCAAATCAAATCAGACAGC
>NZ_JBKOTT010000086.1:0-4047 GCF_049737895.1 Streptococcus sp. CL8.13
GCATCTAATAACAAGGTGTCAACTCCAATGACGGCTGATCAAATGAAAGACCAAAAAGACATGCTTCCATATACTGGTGAAGCCAAAACATCAATGGCTACTATTGGATTCTTTGGATTAGCATTGGCTGGCCTGCTAGGTGGACTCGGTTTGAAAGCTAAAAAAGAAGAAAATGACTAGTCTAGCTACAGACTTTCTATCTAGGATATGAAAAATCTAGATATCGTTTAGAATGTTCGTAAAGAGATTAAAATAGTGTTATACTATTGTGGTATAGCACTGTTTTTTCAAAGGAGAGGCAGATGGGAAAGACAATTTTACTCGTTGACGACGAGGTAGAAATCACAGATATTCATCAACGTTATCTGGTTCAGGCAGGATATCAGGTTTTGGTGGCCCATGATGGAGTAGAGGCCTTAGAAATCTTCAAGCGAAAACCGATTGATTTGATTATTACAGATATCATGATGCCTCGGATGGATGGTTATGATTTGATTAGTGAGGTTCAGTATCAATCTCCAGATCAGCCTTTTCTCTTTATCACGGCTAAGACTAGCGAGCAGGACAAGATTTATGGCCTGAGCCTAGGGGCAGATGACTTTATTGCCAAGCCCTTTAGCCCTCGTGAGCTGGTTTTGCGTGTCCACAATATCTTGCGTCGCCTTCATCGTGGAGGTGAGACAGAAGTCGTCAGTCTCGGGGATTTACGGATGAATCACGGTAGTCATGAGGTCCAAGTCGGAGATGTGGCGCTTGATTTGACAGTCAAATCCTTCGAACTTCTATGGCTTTTAGCCAGCAATCCAGAGCGGGTTTTCTCTAAGACAGACCTCTATGAAAAGGTCTGGCAGGAAGACTATGTGGATGATACCAATACCTTGAATGTTCATATTCATGCTCTTAGACAGGAGTTGACTAAACATGCTAGTGCAGAAACACCGACCATCAAAACCGTCTGGGGCTTGGGCTACAAAATTGAGAAAGCACGAGGTAGTCAATGAAATTAAAAAGTTATATTTTAGTGGGGTATATCATTTCAACACTCCTAACGATTATCGTGGTTTTTTGGGCCATCCAGCGAATGCTAATTGAAGAAAGAGAAATTTATTTCCTAGTGGGTATGACTCTCGTGGCTAGTTTTATCGGTGCTGGGATTAGTCTCTTTCTTTTATCACCGGTCTTTACTTCATTGAGCAAACTCAAGGAACATGCCAAGCGGGTAGCGGATAAGGACTTTCCATCAAATCTGGAGGTTCAAGGCCCTGTAGAATTTCAGCAATTAGGCCAAGCTTTCAATGAAATGTCCCATGATTTGCAGGCCACCTTTGATTCTTTGGAAGAAAGCGAACGAGAAAAGGGCTTGATGATTGCCCAGCTATCGCATGATATCAAGACCCCCATCACTTCAATCCAAGCGACGGTAGAAGGGATTTTGGATGGGGTTATCAAGGAAGGAGAACAGGATCATTATCTAGCAACCATTGGGCGTCAGACGGAAAGACTCAATAAACTGGTTGAAGAGTTGAATTTTTTGACTCTAAATACAGCTAGAAATCAGGTGGAAACGACCAGCAAGGACAGTATTTTTCTGGACCAGCTCTTGATTGAGTGCATGAGTGAATTTCAGTTCTTGATTGAGCAGGAGGAGCGAGACGTCCATTTACAGGTAATCCCAGAGTCTGCCCGGATTGAAGGAGATTATGCCAAGCTTTCTCGTATCTTGGTGAATCTGGTCAATAACGCTTTTAAATACTCAGCTCCAGGAACCAAACTGGAAGTGGTGGCTAAGCTGGAGAAGAACCAGCTTTCAATCAGTGTGACCGATGAAGGACAGGGGATTGCCCCAGAGGATTTGGAGAATATTTTTAAACGTCTTTATCGTGTAGAAACTTCTCGTAACATGAAGACAGGTGGTCATGGTCTTGGTCTTGCGATTGCGCGTGAATTGGCCCATCAATTGGGTGGAGAAATCACAGTTACCAGCCAGTACGGCCTCGGAAGCACCTTTACCCTCCTTCTTAACCTCTCTGGTAATGAAAATAAAGCTTAAAAACCCTTTACAAATCTAGCCATTCATGGTAAAATGGATTTTGTGTGAAATATCAGCAGGAAAGCATGAAGCTCGTCAACAGGTGTCTTATGATAAGTAACCTTGGCTGTTTAGGCGAAGGGCATCTGCACGAATCAGGGCTTTCTAAGTGACTATTTCCACCGAAATATTATTTATATCAGGAGGACATTCATATGTCACGTTATACAGGACCATCTTGGAAACAAGCTCGTCGCCTTGGCCTTTCACTTACAGGTACAGGTAAAGAATTGGCACGTCGTAACTACGTACCAGGACAACACGGACCAAACAACCGTTCTAAATTGTCAGAATACGGTTTGCAATTGGCTGAAAAACAAAAACTTCGTTTCACTTACGGTGTAGGTGAAAAACAATTCCGTAACTTGTTCGTACAAGCTACAAAAATCAAAGGCGGAATCCTAGGTTTCAACTTCATGCTTCTTTTGGAACGTCGTTTGGATAACGTTGTTTACCGTCTTGGTCTTGCGACTACTCGTCGTCAAGCTCGTCAATTCGTAAACCACGGTCACATCCTTGTTGACGGAAAACGCGTTGACATCCCATCATACCGCGTAACTCCAGGTCAAGTGATCTCAGTTCGTGAAAAATCATTGAAAGTTCCAGCAATCCTTGAAGCAGTAGAAGCTACTCTTGGACGTCCAGCATTCGTATCATTCGACGCTGAAAAATTGGAAGGTTCATTGACTCGCTTGCCAGAACGCGACGAAATCAACCCAGAAATCAACGAAGCACTTGTCGTTGAATTCTACAACAAAATGCTTTAATTTTAAGATATATCTTACAGAAAGCCTACAACAGTGGGCTTTTTGCTTTGTATTAAAACGTTGATTTCTGGGTTTGTCATCATTTTTGTCATCACTTATAACGAACTTACAGCTTTCTCATAAAATGAGACGGCTGTTTTTGCTTTTTCTTTGGAGAGATGACTGTAAGTGTCCATAGTCATAGCTAGTGTAGAATGACCTAGACGATGTTGTAATTCTTTATAGGGTATTCCAGAGTTTAGCAAAAGACTAGCATGTGTGTGTCTGAAACCGTGGAATCCAATATTAGGTACACCAGCATGTTTGAAACGTGTGTTTAAACGAGTTGATAGTGTTTTATTGTTTGCGTATTGGGGAAATAATAGAAGTTTAAAAGTTTGTTATTTTAAATTTGATGTTTATAAAATGATTAGCAGATAAGAAAAGGAACAACTTGCCTTAATTGCCTGCAGAATGGTAAGGAGATAAGAGAGAAAACACCTCTTAATGGCTTATCTCATGGTATGAGAGTAGTCCTGAAGTAAGAGCGAACCAAGAGAAAATAAAAAAGCACCTAGAATAATCTAAGCGCTCAAGAGTAGTGGACGGTGTGCCTGTCCCGTCATCTCATACTATGAAGTTGCGTAGCGACACTATTATTTCTACCTCACTTCTCTTTAAACTAATTATATCATAAAGGAGTAGCAGCTTGACCACTGACGAAGTAGAAAAGAAGTTAAAAAGCTATCGTAATAATCTCTTGTTGATTGAATATTAGAATAGGAAAGTTTATAATGAACTTAAAGTAAAGGAGGTTTCGTTCTAGATATGATGATACCACCAAGCAAAGAGCTGTTGATTTTTTATAATCAAATTCATGAGTGGGTTGACCAAGTTTATCCAGACCAGGATAAACCTGCTGTATCATTTAAGAAAGACACTCCACAATCTATTTTAGATTTATTTGATAGTATTAAATCTAAAATAGGTTTTGATTACCAAGAACATAAGTATTAAAATAATAATTATGGATAAGTTAAACATGAAAAATAAGATAATTGATGTTTATAAAATAGCGCATCGTCTTGTTTCTATTACTGTTGAGAATCCTGATTTTTCAGATTTGAAAATCAATCATTTTGTGAGAATTGGGGAAAACGAGTATAGGGTACATAGTGTCCCTATGATTTGTTCAACTCCACCTAAATCTAT
>NZ_JBKOTT010000087.1:0-4016 GCF_049737895.1 Streptococcus sp. CL8.13
TTCCTTGAGCTTGGGACTTACTATCTTAATCCCATATAAATCCAGATGCACCAGATCTGTAATCAACAATTTTACTTCTCGGTAAATACCGCTACCAGAGTACCAACGACTGCTAGGTTGCTGATTTTCCACAAAAACTGCAAGCTGGTTGGCTGTTCCATCATTTCTTAGATAAGGAGTGATATCATAAGAAAATGGTGTATAGCCATTGGGATAATAGCCCAGCACTTGCCCGTTGATATAGACTTGGGAATTCATGTAAACCCCGTCAAAGAGCAAACGCACCGAAACAAGACTGGCATCTTCTTTCAAGTAAAACTGTGTCCGATACCAGGCCTGACCACCATTTAACTGACCACCCTCATTTTGCGCTGGCGAATACTGGTCAAAATCATTGTAAATACTCCAGTCGTGTGGCACTTGAATAGCCTGCCAATTTCCCCTCTGAAAATCTGGTGCCAAGGCATCTTCTTTCCCCACTTCCTGGCTAAAAAACCAGTGATTTCGTAAAACTTCTTCTCTTCTCATACAAACAATCCTCTTTAAATGACTCGATTTACTTGACTATAGCACAAAACAAAAGCGCTTTCAAGACTTCCTCCATCACTCCCTAAATCCTCAGAAAAGATTCTATAATTTGTGGAGGAAGATTTAGTCCTCAAAGCTACAAGGGTAATACAAAAAGAGCCTGTTGCCAAGCTCTTTAATCTATTATTTCTTGTCAGCTCGAAGGGCTGACAAGATTTGTGTACGGATATCATCGACACCATTTGGCGTATTTGGTAAAAAGATAGTTTGATTTCCTTTAGAGGCAAAGGTATTCAAAGTATCCAAATACTGGTTGGTCAAGAGGATGGACATGATTTGTTCTTCTGTCATGCCAACATTGGCTTCCTTGAGTTCGGTGATAGACTCTGCTAAGCCATCCACAATAGCCTTACGTTGTTGGGCAATCCCCACACCATGGAGGCGGTCCTTTTCTGCTTCGGCTTCAGCTGCAGTGACGATTTTAATCTTATCAGCTTCCGCCAATTCTTGCGCTGCGACCCGCTTGCGTTGCGCTGCATTGATTTCATTCATGGATTGCTTGACTTCTGCATCTGGTTCGACCTTAGTAATCAAGGTTTTCACAATAATATAACCGTAAGTAGTCATTTCTTCTGCTACTTGATGTTGAACTTCAAGGGCAATCTCATCTTTTTTCTCAAACAATTCATCCAAGGTTAATTTGGGAACAGAAGAGCGAAGAGCATCTTCGATATAAGATTTAATCTGAGATTCTGGACGCATGAGTTTATAGTAAGCATCTGTCACGCTCTGCTCATTAACACGGTACTGGGTCGCTACATTCATCATAACAAACACATTATCCTTGGTCTTAGTCTCAACAACAATATCGCTTTGCAACAAGCGCAACTGAATCCGAGCTGCAATCGAGTCAATCCCAAAAGGCAAGCGGATGTGAATACCGCTATTGGCAACCTTTTGGTATTTCCCAAAGCGTTCAATAATCGCCACCGACTGTTGACGAACCACATAAACTGTACTCAGTGTGACTATCACCAATAGGAGCACACAAACCACCACAAAAATCATCAAAAATGTTGTTACCATCGCGACGACCTCCATCATTATTTTTTTCTGTATTATAGCACATTTAAAGAAGGATGTGCAGTTTTTACTGCAATTTTTCCTGAAATGTCAATAATTAGAGGTGAATTGTCACATTGTCGTCAAATCTCTTGCTAAAACAACTCTTTATAAAACTCAATCGTTTCTTCTAAGGTTGGCATGAATGGATTTCCTGGTGCGCAGGCATCAATCAAGGCATTCTTAGAAAGGTATTCAAAGTCGAAATCTTTTTCTTCAATACCAAGTTCAGTCAATTTCTTAGGAATGCCTACTATCTCAGAAAGCTTCTCAATCTCAGCAATTGCGTAATCGGCACACTCTTCATCTGATTTACCTTCTACATGAAGTCCCAAGGCCTTGGCAACATTACGGAAAGCTTCTGGTACACGTTTAGCATTTTCACGTTCTATAACTGGTAACAACATGGCACAGCAAACACCGTGTGGCAAATTATATACTGCGCCGAGCTGGTGAGCCATTGAGTGAACATAGCCCAGACCTGCATTGTTAAAACTCATACCACCAAGGAAGATGGCATTGACCATACCTTCACGCGCTTCAATATCATGTCCATTTGCTACAGCGCGAGGAAGGTATTCCTTGATAAGCTCAATTGCTCCGATAGATAATTTCTTGGTCACATCATAAGCACCAGGTGTTACCAAAGCTTCAACAGCGTGAGTCAGAGCATCCATACCTGTCGCTGCAGTCAAGGCTTGAGGTTTTGAAATCATCAATTCAGGGTCATTAACAGAGATAAGAGCAAGGCTATTCTTGTCAACCATTACCATCTTAACCTTGCGTTCTTCATCGGTAATCACATAGTTAATAGTAATTTCTGCAGAAGTTCCTGCCGTTGTATTGATAGCCACAACTGGCAAGCCTTTTTTAGCAGACTTATGAAGCCCTTCATAATCCTGTGGTTTTCCACCATTTGTTGCTATGATAGAAATACAACTAGCTGCATCCTGTGGAGAACCCCCACCAAGACTGATGATAAAATCACATCCATGTTCTTCCAAAGCAGCTACCCCATCTGTGACATTCTTACAAGTAGGGTTTGGCTCTACATCGCTAAAGATGACATATTCGATTCCTTCTGCATCTAGCGGTTTTAAAACCTTAGGCAAAATGTCACTTCCTTCGATGAACTTATCTGTCACCAAAAGCGCCTTTTTATAGCCAAGTTCCTTGATATAAGGACCCACTTCATTTACAACACCTTTTCCAATAAGGTTGACTGCCGGAACATAAAATGTAGCCATATAATTTTCCTCCTGCGCCTTCGCGCTATATATTTAACATCATTATATTACTTTTTGTATTCGTTTTCAATCATTTGTGAAATATCTAACAAATATTTTTAAAAGGATAGGAGGGACGTAAGTTCACCTCCTATATAAACAAGTTTTATTTATGTAGTGGCCCCAACAACTGACATGCACGATAGTCTGCTGATTCTAGATCATCTGTTCCAAATAAGGACCAATTTTTAGGTCTAAAGATATCTTCCTCAGGTACATTATGCATATTGACAGGAATTCTCAACATAGAAGCCAAGGTAATCAAGTCTGCTCCAATGTGTCCATATGTTATGGCTCCGTGATTAGCTCCCCAATTATTCATGACGTCATAGACAGACTTGAAAGCACCTTTTCCTGTCAAACGTGGAGCAAACCAAGTAGTTGGCCAGCCTGGGTCTGTACGATTATCTAAAGTATGGTGAACATCTTCAGGAAGTTCAAGTGTGTAACCTTCTGCAATTTGTAGCACTGGACCAACCCCTTTTAGAAGATTGAGACGTACCATTGTTACTGGCATATCACCCTTCGTCAAGAAACGAGTTGAGAATCCTCCTCCACGGAAGTATTCGCGGTTTGCTGGTGGGAAGTCTGTGTTTTCAAGCATAGCCTGTACTTCACTTTCATCCAACTCCCAAAATGGTTTAATAACAGGTTGGCCATCTCGTGTAGCTTGACCTGTACCATCTAATGTACAAGAGCCAGAATTGATTAGATGTAAGAATCCGTCTGCAGCACGCCCCTCTAAAGTATGCCCTGTTACACGTTTAACAGCCTCTGGACTCCAATAAGTACGCACATCAGCAAAGATTTGTGGAGTATTTGTTAATAGATAATTAAAGAGCATAGACACACCATTTAGTGAATCATTCTCTGTCGCAAATACAAATGGTTTTCGAATACCATTCCAGTCAAACTGAGTATTGAGGAAAGTTTCCATAAAGTCCCCATTGGGGAAATGGTCTGTCCACTGGCGTTGACCTTGGAAACCAGCTACTAAAGCATGGTGACCAACTGCTTCTTCCTCAAAACCAAGCTCTGCTAAACGAGGATTTCCCTGCATAAGATCTCGACCAATCATGA
>NZ_JBKOTT010000088.1:0-3971 GCF_049737895.1 Streptococcus sp. CL8.13
GAACCGCCCCAATCAGAGTACCGTAGTTAATAATATAGTTGATATTGTTCTTTTTACAGAGAGTATCAATATAATCCAAAATTTCTAATTCAATTTGTTTGGCATCTTCAATGGTTAGTTGTTTCATTTTAAACTCCTATGATCTTTTGAATTTATTTTTTAAGGCTAGGACATGGTTTAAAAATTCATAGAAAATGCTATCTTTGGTGAAGGCAAGTAGACCAATATAAGAGATGGCTGATAGCAAGACAATCAAACCAGTATTAATCAAAAATGGCAAATTAATGACCATATCCACGGGATACAAGAAATTAATCAGGAAATAGATTCCTACAAAGGAAAGTGAAAAGAGCGAGTATCGAACAGTATAGCTAAAGATATGTCCTAAGTGGATGAGTTGTTTTCTATGGATGAAAATGATATAGAAAACAAGTAGAGAGGCCTCTGATAGCATAGTTGTCAGTAAGTAGTATTCAGGAGCCACTATGTGGTTGAAAAAGAGGAGACTATTTAAGCCCAAATTGAGTAATCCTGCAAAGACTGTATAGACTGTGATACGTTTTTCATAGCCATTTGTAAAGAGAATTTGGGAACCAAGAATGGTATCTAGTGCCAGGATAATCGTACGAAAAGCGAAGAGAGAGGTTAAGATACCACCTCCGATATATTTTTCACTACCATAAAGTAGGATAGCATTTGGTCCTAAAACCATGAGTCCAAAGCTAAGTGGAATGATAAAGAAGTTAAAGATTCGACTACCTCTATTAACAAGTGTGACATAAGCTTCCTTATCGCCTTTTCCTAGATAGTAACTGAGACGAGGCACACTCACTCCGATAGCTCCTGTTACAACACCAGCTATAACGGTCACAATTCGCTGAGCCATGGTATAGTAACTAACGTTGACATCAATCCCTGTTTTTACGAGGAAGAGACGATCCAAAAAAGTGAAGAGCATATTGGCATTGGCAAAGACCAACATGGCTGTTAAAGGGAGAAAGAGCGGTTTAAAATCACTTATGTGAATCTTAACAAGCTTAATGTCTCTTTTAATCCAAAAATAACTAATCAGATAGTTAATCAGTGTCGATAAACTCATCACAAGTGTATAGACAACAATATCGTGTTCATTTTTGACAAATAGGAAAATAGAGACCAGCATCAGGATACGGATGAAGGCAGTCTTGTAAAAAAGAAAACTATAATTTTCCAGAGCTTCATTAACCCATTCGATTGAAAAAATCTGGGCAATGAGTTGAATCCCCATAACAAGGTAGACTTTTTTGACGATTGGATTATCTGTAAAGAAGAGAGGATAGGCAAGGATATAGACAGCGGTGGTCAAAATCGTACAAGCTATGCACAAATAAAAAAGACTAGAGAAGGTTCTATTCAGATCTTTTTTGTTATCCTTGACATTGCTGATGGCTCGTAAACCGTAGTTATAGACCCCATAAGTTGCAAAGGGTAAGAAAAATGACAAAATTGTGTCGACTGAGTTGAAGTAACCATAGTCAGTTCGGTCCAAGACACGCGCGACGTAGGTACCAGTTAAGATGGGAAAAATAATATTCAAGACACGAATTCCCATGTAGGATAGAGCATTTAATTTTATACTTTTCATTCAATTTACCTCATTTTTCATTATATCATAAAGTCAGCTAATAAGAAATGAAGGGCAGTAATACTCTTCGAAAATCAAATTCAAACCACGTCAGCGTCGCCTTACCGTACTCAAGTACAGCTTACGGCTAGCTTCCTAGTTTGCTTTTTGATTTTCATTGAGTATAAGTCAAGTAATCACTTTGAAGTTTCAAAGTTTGATTTTAAGCTTTCTTTAAGAAAACTATATTATTCTGAAGAACTCTAAAATTTCACAGCCATTTATTAGTAATGACTACAGAATTCCTAGTCATTACTAGAAATGGACTAGTTTCTTTGAATAATAGAACTGCTTAATCCTCCTAT
Organism: Streptococcus sp. CL8.13; assembly: GCF_049737895.1. The sequence goes on from NZ_JBKOTT010000088.1 coordinate 1,969, forward strand.
TCTAGAACGGGATGACTAGTATTTATTTTATGATAGGACTAGATTGTGGTATAATAGAGAGGATAAGTTTTTTTAGTAAGACAAAGGAGAAAATAGATGATTTATGCAGGAATTCTTGCTGGTGGAACTGGCACACGCATGGGAATCAGTAACTTGCCAAAACAATTTTTAGAGCTAGGTGATCGACCTATCTTGATTCATACAATTGAAAAATTTGTCTTGGAACCAAGTATTGAAAAAATTGTAGTTGGGGTTCATGGAGACTGGGTTTCTCATGCAGAAGATCTTGTAGATAAATATCTTCCTCTTCATAAGGAACGTATCATCATTACAAAGGGTGGTGCTGACCGCAATACAAGTATTGAGAAAATCATTGAAGCCATTGATGCTTATCGTCCGCTTACTCCAGAGGATATCGTTGTTACCCACGATTCTGTTCGTCCATTTATTACACTTCGCATGATTCAAGACAATATCCAACTTGCCCAAAATCATGACGCAGTGGACACAGTGGTAGAAGCGGTTGATACTATCGTTGAAAGTACCAATGGTCAATTCATTACAGATATTCCAAATCGTGCTCACCTTTATCAAGGACAAACACCTCAAACATTCCGTTGCAAGGACTTCATGGACCTTTATGGCTCTCTTTCTGCTGAAGAGAAGGAAATCTTGACAGATGCATGTAAAATCTTTGTGATCAAAGGAAAAGATGTGGCCTTAGCCAAAGGTGAATACTCAAATCTGAAGATTACAACCGTAACAGATTTGAAGATTGCAAAAAGTATGATTGAGAAAGACTAGTAAAATGATTAATCAAATTTATCAACTAACTAAGCCTAAGTTTATCAATGTCAAATATCAGGAAGAGGCTATTGACCAAGAGAATCATATCCTCATCCGCCCTAATTATATGGCGGTCTGTCATGCGGATCAGCGTTACTACCAAGGAAAACGTGATCCGAAGATTTTGAATAAAAAGCTTCCAATGGCAATGATTCACGAGTCATGTGGAACCGTTATTTCTGACCCGACAGGAACCTACGAGGTTGGGCAAAAAGTTGTCATGATTCCTAATCAGCCACCTATGCAGAGTGATGAAGAATTCTATGAAAACTACATGACAGGAACCCATTTCTTATCTAGTGGCTTTGATGGCTTTATGAGAGAGTTTGTTTCTCTCCCTAAAGATCGTGTGGTGGCTTATGATGCTATCGAAGATACGGTTGCAGCCATTACAGAGTTTGTCAGTGTCGGTATGCATGCAATGAATCGCCTATTGACCCTTGCTCATAGCAAGCGGGACCGAATCGCCGTTATCGGAGATGGAAGTTTAGCATTTGTGGTTGCCAATATTATCAACTATACTTTGCCAGAAGCAGAGATCGTGGTTATTGGTCGTCATTGGGAAAAATTGGAACTCTTCTCATTTGCCAAAGAATGCTATATTACTGACAATATTCCTGAAGATTTGACCTTTGATCATGCTTTTGAGTGTTGTGGTGGTGATGGTACTGGACCAGCTATAAATGACTTGATTCGCTACATTCGTCCTCAGGGAACGATTCTCATGATGGGCGTTAGCGAATATAAAGTCAATATCAATACACGCGATATCTTAGAGAAAGGCTTGCTCTTGGTTGGTTCCTCTCGTTCTGGTCGCATCGATTTTGAAAATGCCATCCAAATGATGGAAGTCAAGAAATTTGCCAATCGTCTTAAAAATATCCTTTACCTAGAAGAACCTGTAAGAGAAATTAAAGATATTCACCGTGTCTTTGCGACCGATTTAAACACAGCCTTTAAAACCGTGTTTAAGTGGGAAGTATAAGAACTGGAGGTTAATTGTGGAGAAAATCATTAAAGAAAAAATTTCTTCCTTACTTAGTCAAGAAGAGGAAGTCCTCAGTGTTGAACAACTGGGGGGAATGACCAATCAAAACTATTTGGCCAAAACAACAAATAAGCAATATATTGTTAAGTTCTTTGGGAAAGGGACAGAA
>NZ_JBKOTT010000089.1:0-3934 GCF_049737895.1 Streptococcus sp. CL8.13
TCAAGCTGGTCAACTGATTGACCAAAATCGGTAAGAGATAGACTACCCCAATAACTAGCCCCCAAACCAAGGCACACAAAGTTAGTAGAATACCAATAATACGATTAATTTTGAAATACTTTTGTAAAAAACTAACAAAGGGATTTGTTAAATAATATAAAAAACTACCTAGAAGAAAGGGAATCATTATGGTGTTTGCGACACTTACAAAAGGCGTTATAATCCCACCCATCTGTCTCCATAAATAAAAGATGATGGTTAATAATAAAATCTCACTGGTCCAAAAAAATAATTTATTCTTACGAAACATGGGGTACCTCCATTCATCTATTTTACCACACTTTCAAAAAAGCTTCTTTCTTATATCATGAAACTGGGAATATTTTTTTCTTTATGATAGAATAAACTTACTATGAAAAAAATAATTTTAACTCTCCTAAGCCTTTCCGTTATTGGCTCAGCATCTACTGTTGCTGCTCAAGATTTTAATATTGCTGCTAAGCATGCAATTGCCGTTGAGGCGAATACTGGTAAAATTCTCTATGAGAAAGATGCAACCCAACCAGTTGAAATCGCTTCAATCACAAAATTGATTACGGTCTATCTTGTCTATGAAGCCTTGGAAAACGGCAGTATTACACTATCCACTCCGGTAGATATCTCTGATTATCCATACAAATTAACGACAAATTCTGAAGCGAGTAACGTTCCTATGGAGGCTCGTAATTATACCGTCGAACAACTACTGGAAGCAACCCTAGTATCCAGTGCTAACAGTGCAGCTATTGCGTTAGCTGAAAAAATTGCTGGCTCAGAAAAAGATTTCGTCGATATGATGCGGGCAAAGCTCTTGGAATGGGGAATTCAGGATGCCACTGTTGTTAATACAACGGGCCTTAACAATGAGACTCTAGGGGATAACATTTACCCAGGCTCTAAAAAAGATGAGGAAAATAAACTCAGTGCATATGATGTCGCTATCGTTGCTCGCAACCTCATCAAAAAATACCCACAAGTCTTGGAAATCACCAAAAAACCTTCTTCTACTTTTGCTGGAATGACAATCACTTCTACCAACTATATGTTAGAAGGCATGCCTGCTCATCGTGGTGGTTTTGATGGACTTAAGACAGGGACAACAGACAAGGCTGGAGAATCTTTTGTTGGTACTACCGTCGAAAAAGGGATGAGGGTTATCACAGTTGTTTTGAATGCAGATCATCAAGACAATAATCCTTACGCTCGTTTCACAGCTACATCTTCACTAATGGATTATATCTCTTCTACATTCACACTTCGTAAAATCGTTCAGAAAGGTGATGCTTATCAAGATAGCAAAGCCCCTGTACAAGATGGAAAAGAAGATACTGTCACTGCTGTTGCCAAAGATGATATCACTCTAATTGAACGTGTTGGGAGTCAAGCTTCCCAATCTATTCAATTCACACCTGATTCTAAGGCAATTCCAGCACCACTTGAAGCCGGAACAGTGGTTGGACATTTGACTTATGAAGACTCAGACTTGATTGGTCAAGGTTACATTACCACAGAACGGCCTAGTTTTGAAATGGTAGCAGAAAAGAAAGTAGAAAAAGCCTTCTTCTTAAAAGTTTGGTGGAATCAGTTTATCCGCTTTATCAACGAGAAATTATAAAAAAATCGCGATTTTAAACCGCGATTTTTTTGTTAGAAGTTCATCTTCAAAGTTCTTGGTTTTGGGTAAATCTAAAATCAAGTTTTACCCAACTGATCCTTCCATTTCGTAGCTAATCAAGCGGTTCAGCTCAACAGCATACTCCATTGGAAGCTCTTTTGTAAAGGGTTCTACAAATCCCATAACAATCATCTCTGTCGCTTCTGATTCTGACAATCCACGACTCATGAGGTAATAGAGCTGTTCTTCTGAAATCTTAGAAACCTTGGCTTCGTGTTCCAAAGCTACTTGCGAATTATGAATTTCATTAAATGGAATAGTATCTGATGCTGATAAGTCATCCATGATAATGGTATCACACTCAATGTGAGAAACAGATTTTTTAGAGTTTTTGTTAAAGGTTACTTGTCCACGGTAGTCAACCTTTCCTCCGCCTTTAGCGATAGATTTAGACACGATAGACGAGCTTGTGTGCGGAGCGTTGTGAATCATCTTAGCACCAGTATCCTGGTGTTGCCCAGCATTGGCAAAGGCGATAGAGAGCATAGTACCACGCGCCCCTTCTCCATCTAGATAAACAGATGGATATTTCATGGTTGTTTTGGCACCCAAGTTACCATCAATCCACTCAACAGTGGCATCCTTTTGAGCTTTAGCACGTTTCGTTACCAAGTTATAGACGTTATCAGACCAGTTTTGGATAGTCGTATAACGCATATAAGCTCCATCCAAGGCAAAGATTTCTACAATGGCAGCATGCAAGCTGTTACTTGAATAAGTTGGCGCTGTACATCCTTCTACATAATGGACACTTGCTCCCTCATCAACGATAATCAAGGTACGTTCAAACTGACCAGTATTTTCGTTGTTGATGCGGAAGTAAGTTTGAAGAGGAATATCTACCTTGACCCCTTTTGGTACGTAGATAAAGGTTCCACCTGACCACACTGCTGAGTTAAGGGCTGCCAACTTGTTATCAGTCGGTGGTACCAACTTAGCGAAGTATTGTTTAAACAAGTCTGGGTATTCCTTGAGGGCAGAATCTGTATCTGTAAAGATAATACCCAATTTTTGGAACTCTTCCTTCATGTTGTGGTAAACCACTTCTGACTCGTACTGGGCAGAGGCACCTGCTAAATAAGCACGCTCAGCTTCCGGAATCCCGATACGTTCAAAGGTTTCTTTGATTTTTTCAGGAACCTCATCCCAAGAACGGGCTGGCTTATCAGATGGTTTTTGATAATAAATCAGGTCATCAAAATCAATCTCTGACAAGTCTGCTCCCCAAGTTTGCATAGGCATTTTTTTGAAGGTTTCATAAGACTTCAAACGGAATTCTAACATCCACTCAGGTTCTCCCTTAGCAGCTGATAGTTCACGAATGACATCTTCGTTCAATCCTTTTCCTGTCGATAGGACAGGCTCTACATCATCATGGAAACCAAATTTATATTCACCAAGGTCAATTGGTTTTGGTTCTACTCTTTCTTCAGCCATAATATCCTTTCTTTCATTATTCATTTCTACTGATTCATAAGACAAAAGAAACTTGTCTTACTGTTTTTCTTGATTTTCAATTGTTTTCTTCAGGGCATTCCAAGCTAGGGTTGCACACTTAATTCGTTGAGGGAATTTTGCAACGCCTGATAAGAAAGCTGCATCTCCAAGTTGGTCTTGACGCTCATCTTTTTGCCCTTGAACCATTTCAGAAAAAATAGTCGCAAGTTCTAAAATTTCTTGTTTGGTTTTTCCTAAAACTGCATCTGTCATCATGCTAGCAGAGGCAGTTGAGATGGTACAACCTGAGTTTAGAAAAGCAATATCTTCCAAACGGTCATCTGCATCAAACTTGACAGAGAGGTTGATGACATCTCCACAGGTTGGATTGTTGAGACTGATTTGCTCAGCATCTTCTAACTTCCCTTGGTGATGTGGATTTTTCGAATGGTCCGCTACCACTGCCATATAAAGGCTATCTAGTTTAGAAAGTGCCATTAAAAAACTCCTTTGTCTTTTGTAAGGCATCGACTAGCTTGTCGCAATCTGCCTTGGTATTGTAGATATAAAAACTTGCACGAGCTGTTGCTGGAACATCCAAATACTGGAGCAAGGGTTGAGCGCAATGATGACCTGCGCGAACAGCTACACCTTCATAATCCAAAGCAGTCGCAAGGTCGTGAGGATGAAGGTCGCCTAGGTTAAAGGCAATGACACCTGAACGTTGAGCCAAGTTCTGAGAACCGTAAATAGTCAATCCTTCAATCGCCTGCAGTTTGGGAT
>NZ_JBKOTT010000090.1:0-3906 GCF_049737895.1 Streptococcus sp. CL8.13
CTCAAAAGTTTTATAATCAATAGGATTTAAACCAACAGTATGAACTTCTACTCTCACCTGATTTACATCCAAGGCTGTAGAGTCGATCTTCAGCAAATCTAAGACCTCTTCGTTACCGAAACGACTGTACTCTATTGCTTCAACAACCATTTTCTTTACTCCTTAATTTCACAAAATTGAGTGGACACTCATTTCTATAAATTATACTCTTAATTTGTAAGAAAATCAATATTATCGTTTGATAACGATTTATGACTTAATAAAAAATATCCATCATTTCGATTTACCAATATGATTCTTTCAATCTAACTCTCCTCACTTTTAAAGAATACTAGCCTCCTTTTTGCCCCTTCTTGAACAAAAAGAAAAACCGCTACTCCTAAGAATAGCGGTTTAATCATGTTTTTAAGCTACTAATGTAGTCGCTCTATTATTTAAGAGTAACTGAAGCTCCAGCTTCTTCCAATTTAGCTTTGATTTCTTCAGCTTCTGCAGTTGCAACGCCTTCTTTAACAAGTGCTGGTGCACCGTCAACAAGTTCTTTAGCTTCTTTAAGTCCAAGACCTGTGATTTCACGTACAACTTTGATAACGCCAACTTTTTTGTCGCCTGCAGATGTCAATTCAACGTCGAATGAATCTTTAGCAGCACCAGCGTCAGCAGCACCAGCTGCAGCAACAGCTACAGGAGCAGCTGCAGTTACACCAAATTCTTCTTCGATAGCTTTTACAAGGTCGTTCAATTCAAGGATTGAAGCTTCTTTAATTTCAGCAATAATGTTTTCAATGTTCAATGCCATTGTTATTTCCTCCAAATATGTTTTAAATTTATAATATTTTTTGTAGCTAGGCTACGCTGCGCAACTTAAGATTAAGCTGCGTCTTCTTTGCTTTCTGCAACCGCTTTGACTGCAAGAGCAACGTTGCGCACTGGCGCTTGAAGTACAGAAAGGAGCATAGAAAGAAGTCCTTCGCGGTTTGGAAGAGTTGCAAGTGCAAGAATCTCTTCTTTAGATGCGACAGCGCCTTCGATTGCACCACCTTTGATTTCAAGTGCTTCAGCGTTTTTAGAAAAGTCGTTCAAGATTTTCGCTGGTGCGATAACATCTTCGTTAGAAAATGCTACTGCAGATGGTCCAACAAATACAGATGCAAGATCTTCAAGACCAGCTTTTTCAGCTGCACGACGCAAGATTGAGTTTTTAATCACTTTATACTCAACTTCGCTTCCACGAAGCTCACGACGAAGAACTGTATCTTGCTCAACTGTCAAACCACGAGCGTCTACAACGACGATAGATGCAGCAGCTTTCATTTTTTCAGCTACTACGTCAACTAGTTCCGCTTTTTTAGCAATAATTGCTTCACTCATTAGTGTTTTCACCTCCGTTATTATTTTGCTTGGGGATATTTTTCCAAAAGAAAAACGCGCCCAAACCTAGACACGAAAGTACAATACGCTTCTTTTTACATGATACGTTTTGTCCTCGGTAGGATACTTATGAGTCGAGCTCCCCTACTGTCTTAGGCAGTTTTTTCAAACCGTATATAAGTATAGCATAGTCAAAAAAAGAATGCAAGATTTTTGCAAACTTTTTTTAAAAATTTTTTCGTGATTTTTCTTTTAAAGTTCTACTGTTAGGACTTGACCTTGCTTGACAACTTGTTGTCCGGCGATATAGACATCATCAACATCACTGGATTTAACAGCATAAACCAGGTGAGAGAGCATATTTTCTTGGGGTTGAAGATGGATTTTCCCTTGTGGTTGGATGACCAGAAAATCTGCCTGTTTACCAACTTCCAGACTTCCTATCTGCTCTTCCATCCCTAGGACTTTAGCCCCTTCGATTGTGAGTGCCTTGAGGGCTGTTTCGATCGGAAATTGGCTGGCATCTCCACTTTTCATCTTCTGAAGAAGGGCTGCAGTCCGTCCTTCCTCAAACATATCAAGGTTGTTGTTGGAAGCAACTGAATCTGTCGCAATTCCCACAGCTACTCCTGCTTTTTGCAGTTGGATAATGGGAGCAATCCCTGATGCCAGTTTGAGGTTACTGATAGGATTGTGAGCAATAGCCACTTGAGAAGTTGCCAAACGTTCAATTTCTCGCTCGTTTAATTCGACCCCGTGAGCAAAGACAGATGGATGATCTAAGTAACCCAGTTCTTCTAAAAAGGCTAGAGGACGTTTGCCGTATCGTTTCAGGATAATTCCTGACTCCTCCTTGGTCTCCGCAACATGGATATGGATAGGAATATTCAACTCTTTTGCCATATATAAGCTTTCTGCCAGCAAGTCTCTACTACAGCTGTAAGGAGAATGTGGTGCTACCATAACCTTGAAATTTGGATTTTCATATCCTAAAATTTCTTCAATGATTGCTCGAGTTCTACTTATAGTCTCAGCAGTTGTCTCTGCCTCTGAAGAAAAAAGAGTCGGTGAGAAATAACAACGCATCTTGGAATCTTTCACTGCCTGATAAATCCGCTCAATATCCACACCATTGGGATTATACATATCATTAAAGGTTGTTGTTCCTGACTGGAGCATCTCTGTCAGAGCTTCTTTGACCGCCTTAGTAGTCATGTCGGGAGTAAATCCTGCTTCTGCAGGCCAGATATGGTCATTGAGCCATTCATGGAGATTGCTATCATCTCGAATTCCTCTCAATCCGGTCATAGCAGAATGGGTGTGACAATTGACCAAACCAGGCATAATCCAGGCTCCCTGATAGTCTATAATCTGCTCAGCTTGCTCTATAATCTCTGACTGCTCTTGACCAACATAGACGATTTGAGAATCCTTAACGGCTAAGATTCCATCTAGATAAACATGGAAATCTTTGTCACAAGTCACGATATTTACATGCTGAAAGACTTTCATTCTAGGCTCCTTTTCTATAAGACAATTTACAGTGAATAATTTTTCTAGATATTGTAACAAAAAAGTCACCCGAAGGCAACTTTTTTCGTTCATAAGATTTTAAAATAGGAAGGCTTATTCTGAGCTAAAAGCTGCAGCTTGCTGCATTTGGTAATACTTGCCCTTTCTAGTCATGAGATCCTGATGATTGCCATGCTCCACAATATCGCCATCCACCAAGACAAGAATCAAATCTGCATCCTGAATAGTTGACAAACGGTGAGCAATGATAAAGCTTGTACGCCCCTTCATGAGTTTGGCAAAGGCATCCTGTACCAGCACTTCTGTCCGCGTATCAATGGAGGACGTCGCCTCGTCTAAGATAAGAATCTTGGGAATAGCTAGAAAAACTCGGGCTATGGTCAAGAGCTGAGCCTGACCGACAGAGAGAGATTCTCCAGCATTTTCCAACTTGGTATCGTAACCCTGCGGCAACTGTTGGATGAAAAAGTCTGCATTGGCTGCTTTGGCAGCAGCAATCACTTGCTCCCGACTGGCATCAGGATTTCCAAAGGCAATATTGTCATGAATGGTCCCTTGCTTGAGCCAGGTTTCTTGGAGCACCATGCCAAACTGCTGACGTAAAGAGGCACGACTATAGTCATAAATGGATTTCCCATCCAGCAAGATATCTCCCGAGTTAATGGGATAAAAACGCATGAGGAGATTGATAAGGGTTGATTTTCCAGCACCTGTCGGACCAACAATAGCCACCTTGCTACCAGCTGGAATATCAATAGATAAATCCTTAATCAAAATCTTTTCAGGATGGTAACCAAAAGAGACATGTTTAAAGGAAATAGCTCCTTTAACTTGGTCACTGGTCAAGACTTCCTTACCAGTTTCAGCCAGCTCAGTGCTATCTAAGACAGCATAGACACGCTCTGCGCAAGCAAGAGCACTTTGCAATTCGGCTAGAACTGAGGAAATATCGTTAAAGGGCTTAGTGTACTGTTGGACATAATTCAAAAAAGTCACTAAACG
>NZ_JBKOTT010000091.1:0-3889 GCF_049737895.1 Streptococcus sp. CL8.13
AATCCTCTTCCAGTGTTAACTGAAGTATGCACATGCTAGGGTAATGTTATAGGAGGGATGCTGTCTACTAAAAAAGTAAGATAAAACGCAATAATTGATAAGTTCTTCTTTTATGTGAAGAGTTCTTATCTGCCTATTTACTAATTTTTATGGAGGTAACATCATGGGAGCTATTATGGAGTTTGCAACAGAAAAACAGATTGAATCATTTCTCTCAACTTGCCACATTGAAGGGCAAAAGAATTTTCTGATGGCTTTTAAGAAAAAGACATGGTTGAAATCCTTTATTGATTTCTTCATTATAGGAGGGACTTACTATGTTCAGTCGAGTGTGAAGCCTAAGATTCTGGCATTCACACCTAAGGGAATCTACTTGATGGACATCAATGATGTAACAGAAAATCATTCTAATAAAGTCGTAGAGATGCCTTGGAATCAAGTTAAAGATTTTACTTATAAGACAGTCTTGAATACAGTTAGGCTGAATTGGAGCTATCAAAATGAAGACTTTATTTTTTCTGTGGATGTCGGTCAGATTAGTCAGCATGTGGGACAGTATCAATTTAACAAAGAGCATTATGACAATTTAGCCCAACAGGATTTCTTTCAGTCAAAGTAAACCCTAGCAATCATTTTCACGAAAGAATCTGGAATATTTTCTGGATTCTTTTTAGCTTTACTATCTAATACTCAATGAAAATCAAAGAGCAAACTAGGAAGCTAGCCGCAAGCTGTACTTGAGTACGGTAAGGCGACGCTGACGTGGTTTGAATTTGATTTTCGAAGAGTATAAGTCTATAGTTTAAAACTATAACCAGCTCTTGAAAAGAAGAAAATGAGTTGATGAAAATAAGTGGTACAATAGTTACTATAGATTTGGAGGTATTGTATGAGCAAGGAATTACACATTAACACAATTTTGGCCCAGGCGGGTATCAAATCAGATGAAGCGACAGGTGCATTGGTGACACCGCTTCATTTTTCAACGACTTATCAGCATCCAGAGTTTGGTCAATCTACTGGATTTGACTATACGCGCACTAAAAACCCAACTCGTAGCAAGGCTGAAGAAGTCTTGGCGGCTATTGAGTTCGCGGACTATGCCCTAGCGACTAGCTCAGGGATGTCAGCTATTGTACTGGCCTTTAGTATCTTCCCAGTAGGAAGTAAGGTCTTGGCTGTGCGTGACCTTTATGGAGGTTCTTTCCGCTGGTTTAACCAAGTGGAGCAGGAAGGCCGTTTCCATTTTACCTATGCCAATACAGAAGAAGAGTTGATTGCCGAGTTAGAAAAGGACGTGGATGTTCTCTATATCGAAACCCCAACCAACCCCTTGATGTTGGAATTTGATATCGAAAAACTAGCAAAATTAGCTCATGCTAAGGGTGCCAAAGTGGTGGTGGACAATACCTTCTACAGCCCTATCTACCAACGTCCGATTGAAGATGGAGCAGATATCGTTCTCCATTCAGCAACCAAGTATCTAGCAGGGCACAATGATGTCTTGGCTGGAGTGGTTGTGACCAATAGTGTAGAACTATACGAGAAGCTCTTTTACAATCTCAATACGACAGGGGCAGTCTTGTCACCATTTGACAGTTATCAATTGATTCGTGGTCTCAAGACCTTGTCTCTTCGTATGGAGCGCTCAACAGCTAACGCCCAAGAAGTGGTTGCCTTTTTGAAGGATTCTCCAGCAGTCAAGGAAGTTCTCTACACTGGTCGTGGAGGCATGATTTCCTTTAAAGTAGCGGATGAAACACGCATTCCTCACATTTTAAACAGCCTCAAGGTCTTCTCTTTTGCGGAAAGTTTGGGTGGGGTGGAAAGTCTCATTACTTATCCAACCACACAAACTCACGCTGATATTCCAGCAGAAGTGCGTCATTCTTACGGTTTGACAGATGACCTCTTGCGTTTATCAATTGGGATTGAGGATGCTAGAGATTTGATTGCAGATTTGCGCCAAGCATTAGAAGGATAAGATAAAGATGGGGAAATATGATTTTACAAGCCTGCCAAACCGTTTAGGGCACCATACCTATAAATGGAAAGAAGCAGAAACGGATAGTGAAGTCCTACCAGCTTGGATAGCGGATATGGACTTTGTAGTCTTGCCTGAAATCCGCCAAGCTGTGCAGACTTATGCTGATCAACTGGTTTATGGCTATACCTATGCCAGTGAAGAGTTAATTAAGGAAGTTCAAAAGTGGGAGGCTACACAACACGGTTACCACTTTGACAAAGAGGCTCTTGTCTTTATCGAGGGTGTGGTACCAGCCATCTCAACAGCTATTCAAGCCTTCACAAAAGAAGGCGAGTCGGTTCTGATTAACACGCCTGTCTATCCACCCTTTGCTCGCAGTGTCAGATTGAACAACCGTAGATTAATTACCAATTCTTTGGTGGAAAAGGATGGTCTGTTTGAGATTGACTTTGACCGACTTGAAAAGGATTTGGTGGAAGAGGATGTGAAGCTCTATATCCTTTGTAATCCTCACAATCCTGGTGGACGTGTTTGGGAAAAAGAAGTGTTGGAGAAGATTGGCCAACTCTGCCAAAAACACGGTGTTTTGTTAGTTTCAGATGAGATTCACCAAGATTTGGCCCTCTTTGGTCACAAACACCAGTCTTTCAATACTGTCAACCCTGACTTTAAAGATTTTGCTATCGTCTTGACCAGTGCCACTAAAACCTTTAACATTGCTGGGACAAAAAATTCCTATGCAGTTATTGAAAATCCTAAGTTGAGACTGGCTTTCCAGAAACGTCAATTGATCAATAATCAGCATGAAATTTCAGGCTTGGGTTATTTGGCGACAGAAGCTGCTTATCGCTATGGGAAGGATTGGTTAGAGGAACTCAAGCAAGTCTTTGAAGACCACATCAATTATGTGGTGGATTTATTTGGAAAAGAGACTAAAATCAAGGTCATGAAACCGCAAGGAACCTACTTGATTTGGCTTGATTTTTCAGCCTATGACCTGACTGATGAAAGATTGCAAGAGCTGTTGAGAAATGAAGCCAAGGTTATCCTCAACCCTGGTTCGGATTATGGAGAGGAAGGAAGTCTCCATGCCCGCCTCAATGTAGCCATGCCTAAATCCCTGCTGCAAGAAGTTTGTCAGCGGATTGTGACGACTTTTGCCAAACGTTAAAAATCCAGCCTTCTAGGAGAAAAGTCATCCTAGAAGGCTATTTTCATAGGGGAAAATATGGTATAATAAAAAGATAAGGTAAAGGTAAAAATATGGCTAAATTGATTCCGGGGAAAGTCCGTATCGAAGGCGTTGCCCTTTATGAAACTGGTAAAGTTGATATCATCAAGGAAAATAATAATCGGCTCTACGCTCGCGTCGCAGAAGAAGAACTGCGCTATAGTTTAGAGGATGATTTGGTTTTTTGTGCCTGTGATTTTTTCCAAAAGAGGGGCTACTGTGTGCATTTAGCGGCGCTGGAGCATTTTCTAAAAAATGATGAGCGTGGTCAGGAAATCTTGCAGAGTCTGGAAGAAGGTCATGAAGAAAAAGAGGCCGTTGAAACCAAGGTGACCTTGGGTGGCAAATTTTTAGAACGAATCTTGTCTCCAAAATCAGACCGCTCCTATGAGTTGTCGGCTGTCGGTCAGGTGGAAGCAGGAAGCAATCATATCTTGTGGACTCTTAGAATCGGGCAAATCAATAGCCAAAAATACTACGTTATTCGGGATATTCCAATCTTTTTAAAAGTCGTCGAGAAGAGAAAACCTTATATGATTGGTAAAACTTATGAGGAGTCTCTATCTTGGGAAGCCTTTAATGAGGAAAGTCAAGAGCTTCTGACTTTCTTACGCGGACTAATGGAGGAAGGACAGGCTCCAGACCTCTTTTTCCAAAACCAAGGTCGGCAC
>NZ_JBKOTT010000092.1:0-3881 GCF_049737895.1 Streptococcus sp. CL8.13
GGAAAGATTTTGGTACCCTATCTCCAGATAGCATTCTCTACAGTGGACCTTATTTGTTAAAAGATTTCACATCAAAATCATCGATCGAGTATGTGAAGAACCCACATTACTATGATCATGACAAAGTATCAATTGAACACGTAAAATTGGCTTACTTTGATGGTTCAGACCAAGAATTGACCATCCGTAACTTTGAAAGTGGAGCTTATTCAATCGCTGGGGTTTATCCAAATAGTTCTAACTTTGCCAAGACCAAGGAGAAATATAAGGATAATATCGTCTATAGCTTGCAGGACAAGACTTCTTGGTACTTCAATTTTAACGTCAATCGTAAGGCTTACAACCACACTGCTAAAACAACAGATGAGCAGAAGAAGTCAACTGAGACAGCTGTCTTGAACAAGAACTTCCGTCAAGCGGTGAACTTTGCCTTGGATCGCACAGCCTATTCTGCTCAGTCAAATGGGGAAGAAGCGGCTAGCAAGACCCTTCGTAACACCCTAGTGCCTCCTACATTTGTCCAAGTGGGAGACAAGACCTTTGGAGAAGTAGTCGCTTCTAAATTGGTCAACTACGGAACAGAATGGTCAGGTATTAACTTGGCAGATGCTCAGGATGCCTATTTTAACAAAGAAAAAGCCCAAGCAAAATTTGCGGAAGCTAAAAAAGAATTGGCAAGTCAAGGTGTGACTTTCCCTATTCACTTGGATGTAGCTGTTGATCAAACAAGTAAAAATGCTGTGACAGGTATGAACTCTGTTAAGCAGACCCTTGAGTCAGTTTTAGGTGCTGATAACATTGTCATTGATGTTCAGCAACTTTCAACAGATGATTTTAATAACGTAGCCTTCTTAGCACCAACACCAGCTGATCGAGACTACGATTTGAACTTTGATGGCTGGGTAGGTGACTACCAAGATCCATCAACCTATCTCAATCCTTTCAATGCAGAGGATGGGTTCTACCTCAAGATTTTTGGTCTAGATGCTCAGGAAGATAAAGCTAAAATTGCTAGTCTGGGTCTTGATACTTACACCAAGATGCTCAAAGATGCAGATAGTGAAAATAAAGATGTAGCCAAACGCTATGAAAAATATGCTGAAGCACAGGCTTGGATGATTGATAATTCTCTGATTATGTCAGCTATGTCAAGTGGTGGAACAGCATCTGTGACCAGAGTAACACCATTTACAAGAGGGTATTCATTGGTCGGCATAAAGGGTGATGGCAATAACTACAAGTACATGAAACTGCAAAAAGATACTGTGACAACTAAACAATATGAAGAAGCCAAGGCCAAATGGGAGCAAGAAAGCAAAAAAGCAATCGAAAAAGCTCAAAAAGAAGCAGAAAATCATGTTAAATAAAGATGAGCGAGGTTCCGTAAGGGGCCTCGTTTTAATATCTATATAGTAAATTTATTGATGTAATTGTTTGCAAATCAAAAAGAATGTTTCGGAAAGAAGATAAAAACGCCTTACCTAAGCGGATTTATCTCACAAGTGTATTTTTTTATGATATAATAAAATGAAATAAAAATTGATAATAGAGGTATATCGTGAGTAGATCTTCGAAGCGAGCTCGTCAGGGTAAAACAAAAATATTGATTAGTTGGGGGTTGCTAGCTATCTATGCAGTACTAGCGGTCTTTTTATTGTTTTTGATTTTCAAGTACAATATGCTGGCCTTCCGATTTCTCAATATAGTGGTTGCTGTCTTAATTGTAGCCTTAGCCATCTTGTGCTTCTTTTTAATTCGGTCTAAGAAAGTTCAAAATCTAACGCTGATTTTATTACTACTGGGTGTGTTAATCAATGGAACTTCCCTCTTTGCTGTAAGTCAGTTCATTGGCTTTACCAGTCGCCTGAATGCAACATCGAATTACTCAAATTATTCGATGAGTATTGCAGTGTTAGCAGATAGTCCAATTGATAATATCAGTCAGGTAACCAGTGTGATGGGGCCTACTGGGACGGATAAGGATAATATCCAACAGTTGATGAATGATCTGAAAGCGACTCAAAACAAGGAATTGACAGTCGAAGAAAGCAGTTCCTATCTTGCAGCCTATAAGAGTTTGTTAGCTGGAGATACAAAGGCGATCCTTCTAAACAGTGTCTTTGAAAATATTATCGAATCCGAATATCCAGACTATGCTTCAAAGATTAAGAAAATCTATACCAAAGAATTAACCAAGACGGTTGAAACTCCAAAAGATGTCAAAGGTGACAGTTTCAATGTTTATATCAGCGGAATTGATACCTACGGTCCAATTAGCTCGATTTCTCGTTCGGACGTCAATATCATTATGACAGTGAATCGCGAAACGAAAAAGATTCTCTTGACAACCACACCTCGTGATTCCTATGTTCCAATTGCAGATGGAGGCAACAACCAAAAAGATAAGTTAACCCATGCGGGGATTTATGGAGTAGATGCTTCCATTCATACCCTGGAAAATCTTTACGGTATTGACTTGAACTATTACGCTCGTTTGAATTTCACCTCTTTCTTGAAATTGATTGATTTACTTGGTGGAGTTGATGTCTATAATGATCAAGAGTTTACCGCTCATACAAATGGGAAGTTCTATCCTGTAGGGAAGGTTCATCTTGATTCGGAGCAAGCTCTTGGCTTTGTGCGTGAGCGCTATTCTTTGGCAGATGGAGATCGAGATCGTGGTCGCAACCAGCAAAAGGTTATTGTCGCTATTTTGCGAAAGTTAACCTCGACAGAAGCTTTGAAAAATTATGACAGTATTATAAAGGGACTACAAGATTCTTTGCAAACCAATATGCCGCTTGAAACCATGATGAATCTGGCCAATGCCCAACTTGAGAGTGGTGGAACGTATAAGATTATCTCGCAAGATCTCAAAGGAACAGGGCGGATGGATTTACCATCTTATGCCATGCCTGATAGCAACCTCTATATGATGGAAATAAGTGATAGCAGTTTAGAGTCAGTTAAGGCAGCAATCAATGATGTGATGGAAGGAAAATAAGATAAAATGATTGATATTCATTCGCATATCGTATTTGGTGTGGATGATGGTCCGAAAACTAAGCAAGAAAGCAAGATTCTTTTGGCAGAAGTCTATGGATAAGAAGTACGGATTTAAGATGTAAAATATACAATTGTATCATCGATTAAAGTAATCAATCTTGTACAATTGCTACAACAGTTTGTTAAAAAATAAAGGAGCTTAAGATGTACAATTATCTTGTTGTTGGTGCTGGTCTCTTTGGTGCAGTCTTTGCCCATGAAGCAGCCTTAAAAGGAAAAAAAGTAAAAGTCATTGAAAAACGAAATCATATCGCGGGTAATATCTATACTCGTGAAGAGGAAGGAATTCAAGTTCATCAATATGGTGCCCATATATTCCATACTTCTGATAAGGAGATTTGGGATTATGTAAATCAGTTTGCAGATTTTAACCGTTATACTAACTCTCCTGTAGCAAACTATAAGGGTGAGATTTATAACCTCCCTTTTAATATGAATACCTTCAATAAACTCTGGGGAGTTGTAACGCCAGCGGAAGCACAAGCTAAGATTGATGAACAACGTGCTGTTTTAAATGGTAAAACTCCTGAAAATTTGGAAGAACAGGCTATCTCTCTTGTAGGTACAGATATTTATGAAAAATTGATTAAAGACTATACAGAGAAACAGTGGGGGAAACCAACTACTGAACTTCCTGCCTTTATCATTCGCCGTTTGCCAGTACGTTTGACGTATGATAACAACTATTTTAACGATACCTATCAAGGAATTCCAATTGGTGGATACACTCAAATAGTTGAAAAAATGTTGGACCATGAAAACATTGATGTAGAAACCAATGTTGATTTCTTCGCGAATAAAGAGCAATATATGAA
>NZ_JBKOTT010000093.1:0-3792 GCF_049737895.1 Streptococcus sp. CL8.13
TGCTCCAAAAGTAGAAGCAAAACCTGCAGCACCAAAAGCAAGTGCAGAAAAGAAAGTCGAAAAATCTGAGCCAGCTAAACCAGCTGTAGCTAAGGAAGAGGCAAAAGCGCCAGAGCAAGTTGCTCCGAAGGCAGAAAAAGTAGCAGCTAAACCGCAAAGCCGTAATTTCAAGGCTGAGCGTGAAGCTCGTGCCAAAGAGCAGGCAGAACGACGCAAGCAAAACAAGGGCAATAACCGTGACCAACAACAAAACGGAAACCGTCAGAAAAACGACGGTCGAAATGGTGGAAAACAAGGTCAAGGCAACCGCGATAATCGCCGTTTTAACGACCAAGCTAAGAAACAGCAAGGTCAGCAAAATCGTGGTAATGAGCGCCGTCAACAAGAGGATAAACGTCCACATCAAGCGGCTCCACGTGTTGACTTTAAAGCCCGTGCAGCAGCCTTAAAAGCAGAGCAAAATGCAGAATATGCCCGTTCAAGTGAGGAACGTTTCAAGCAGACTCAGGCTGCCAAAGAAGCCTTGGCCCAAGCAAACAAACGCAAGGAGCCAGAGGAAATCTTTGAAGAAGTGGCTAAGTTAGCTGAACAAGCGCAACAAGTTCAAGCAGTGGTTGAACCAGCTCCTGTAGCTAAAGAAGCGCCAGTGGATACACGTCGTAAAAAACAAGCTCGACCAGACAAAGAACGTGATGATTATGATCACGAAGAAGATGGTCCTAGAAAACAACAAAAGAATCGAAGTAGTCAAAATCAAGTGAGAAATCAAAGAAATAGTAATTGGAATAACAACAAAAAGAACAAAAAAGGCAATAACAAGAACAACCGCAATCAGACTCCAAAACCTGTTACAGAGCGTAAATTCCATGAATTGCCAACAGAATTTGAATATACAGATGGTATGACTGTTGCGGAAATCGCAAAACGTATCAAACGTGAACCAGCTGAAATCGTTAAGAAACTTTTCATGATGGGTGTCATGGCCACACAAAACCAATCCTTGGATGGGGAAACAATTGAACTCCTCATGGTGGATTATGGTATTGAAGCCAAACAAAAAGTTGAAGTGGATAATGCCGACATCGAACGTTTCTTTGTCGAAGATGGTTATCTCAATGAAGATGAATTGGTTGAGCGTCCACCAGTTGTGACGATCATGGGACACGTTGACCATGGTAAAACAACCCTTTTGGATACTCTTCGAAACTCACGTGTTGCGACAGGTGAAGCAGGTGGTATCACTCAGCATATCGGTGCCTACCAAATCGTGGAAAATGGCAAGAAGATTACCTTCCTTGATACACCAGGACACGCGGCCTTTACATCTATGCGTGCGCGTGGTGCTTCTGTTACCGATATTACTATCTTGGTCGTAGCGGCAGATGACGGGGTTATGCCTCAGACAATTGAAGCCATCAACCACTCAAAAGCAGCCAACGTTCCAATCATCGTAGCCATCAACAAGATTGATAAACCAGGTGCCAACCCAGAACGGGTTATCGGTGAATTGGCAGAGCATGGAGTTATGTCAACTGCTTGGGGTGGAGATTCTGAATTTGTTGAAATCTCAGCTAAATTCAACCAAAACATCGAAGAATTGTTGGAAACAGTCCTTCTTGTGGCTGAAATCCAAGAACTCAAAGCAGACCCAACAGTGCGTGCTATCGGTACGGTTATCGAAGCTCGCTTGGATAAAGGAAAAGGTGCGGTCGCAACCCTTCTTGTTCAACAAGGTACCTTGAATGTTCAAGACCCAATCGTTGTCGGAAATACCTTCGGTCGTGTCCGTGCTATGACCAATGACCTTGGACGTCGTGTTAAGGTTGCTGGACCATCAACACCAGTTTCAATAACAGGTTTGAACGAAGCACCGATGGCAGGTGACCACTTTGCCGTTTACGAAGATGAAAAATCTGCGCGTGCAGCAGGTGAAGAGCGTGCCAAACGTGCCCTCATGAAACAACGTCAAGCTACCCAACGTGTCAGCCTTGAAAACCTCTTTGATACCCTTAAAGCTGGTGAACTCAAGTCAGTTAACGTTATCATCAAGGCCGATGTACAAGGTTCTGTTGAAGCCCTTTCTGCCTCACTTCAAAAGATCGACGTAGAAGGTGTCAAAGTTACCATCGTTCACTCAGCGGTTGGTGCCATCAACGAATCAGACGTGACTCTTGCCGAAGCTTCAAATGCCTTTATCGTTGGTTTCAACGTACGCCCTACACCACAAGCTCGTCAACAAGCAGAAGCTGACGATGTGGAAATCCGTCTCCACAGCATTATCTACAAGGTTATCGAAGAGATGGAAGAAGCTATGAAAGGGATGCTTGATCCAGAATTCGAAGAAAAAGTTATCGGTGAAGCAGTTATTCGTGAAACCTTCAAGGTGTCTAAAGTGGGAACTATCGGTGGATTCATGGTTATCAACGGTAAGGTTACCCGTGACTCTAAAGTTCGTGTTATCCGTGACGGTGTCGTTATCTATGACGGCGAACTCGCAAGCTTGAAACACTACAAAGACGACGTCAAAGAAGTTACAAACGGCCGTGAAGGTGGATTGATGATTGATGGCTACAATGATATCAAGATGGATGATGTGATTGAGGCTTATGTCATGGAAGAAATCAAGAGATAAGATTTTTGCTCCTTTCTTAGGTGGGGAGGGACGCAAGCAAACCGATGGTTTCATTGCTTATTTTTGAGCCTAGGGTCTCAAAAATCCCCTGTGATGAGACTGATAAATCAGTTCCATCACTTTCACCACGGCGAAAGAAGCAGATGATTTCAAATTGAACTTCGTTTCAATTTGAAATGAAAATCAAGAAGTTTAAAAATAGCTAGGTCTGCTGGCCTAGCTTTTGGTTCAAAGTAGAGAAAGGAATATCATGGCAAATCATTTCCGTACGGACCGTGTGGGCATGGAAATCAAGCGTGAAGTCAATGAGATTTTGCAAAAGAAAGTCCGTGATCCGCGTGTCCAAGGTGTGACCATCACAGATGTTCAGATGCTAGGTGACTTGTCTGTTGCCAAGGTTTACTACACCATTTTGAGTAACCTTGCTTCAGATAATCAAAAAGCTCAAATCGGGCTTGAAAAAGCAACTGGGACCATCAAACGTGAACTTGGTCGCAATTTGAAATTGTACAAAATCCCAGATTTGACCTTCGTCAAAGACGAGTCCATCGAGTATGGAAACAAGATTGACGAGATGCTACGCAATCTGGATAAGAACTAAGAAGAGGGGGAACCCTCTTTTTTGGTGGAGGAAAAGTCAATAAAACATGCTGTCGGAATCTTTCCAGAGTTAAACATTATTAAAAAGCTTTATAAAATTCAACTTATATGATGTTATAGGGATTAGAAAGAGTAAATTTCACAGAAATGGTCAGTAAGACTGGTATCGTCAATATTTTAAAGTGTAGTTAAACGAGGGAAGATAATATGGGACTTATAAAAACTCTAGCTAAAACTTACGGGAATTACTTTTTGACCGTGCAAGGTGTAAAAGTAATGAAAACGATAAAGAAAGATGACAATGTCGTTGTCGGTCTGGGGAAACTCTTTATTGTAGACAAGTTAATGGATACGGCTCGGTGGCTCATTAAGCCAGAGGAGAAAGAATGAAATTTTTCTGGGGACTTCTTGCCATTCTTTTTATCAAACCAATTTTTGGGATTGTGAAATTCTTTTGGATGATCATCTCTTTTGCAGTCCAATTGCTGTTTTACAAGATAGTGTTTAAGATATTGGATTGGCTCTTTAAACTTATTTAGATAGTAATTCAAGTCGCAGAT